>CAZQKE010000031.1:0-89657 GCA_964593865.1 uncultured Anaerolineaceae bacterium
TGGGACCTGGGCGACGTGGACCCCGGACAGGTAGAACTTTCCTACCGCGTGCGCACCGCACCCGAATCGCTGGCCCAGGGAGAAAACATCCTCTTTAGCACCGGGCAGGCCACCTATTGGGATGAAAACGACCGTTACGTCACCGTGCGTCACTTCCCCTTCCGCCTGTCCTCCCTGATGGCTGCCCGCATAGAGGGTGACCGTGACATAGAACTGGACCGGGCTTACACCATCCCGGAAGAGGGCAATGCCTTTGACGTAGCTGCCGTTTTGGAGAACAAAGAATGGACCGCTGCCAAGCAGGTCATCATCACCGACGTTGTGCCCCTCATCGCTCCCATCGTCGCCCTGGACAACCAATACCGTGTCCTGGCAACCAACGATGGTGAAACGGTCTGGATGCGCAACGAAGTCTATTTCTACGATGACGACCGCTATCCTCTGCCGGTGGGCTATGCGGTCAGCGATACCATCACCCTGGACGACTGGGACGGCATGACCGTCTACACCTACACCAGCCCCGGTGGCTATCACATTGACCCCTCGCCGCTGGCCGTCACCGATACCGGTTCTTTCATCACCATCCCGCCGAGCTACACCGCCTACATCACCGTCACCTCCGATCACAAATTGGTGCTGCCCGCCGTCGTCCTGACCTGGACCGCCTACTACACCAGTGGCTTCCCCGGCTACGAATACAAAGAACCGGCCATCCGCTACGGCATCAACTCCCGCGAACTGTTCAGCCGTTCCGTCTCCTTTGTGGGCGATCCCATCAGCGGAACCGTCGTCGTAGATGCCACCGGCGGCTCGGTCTATACCAACCTGGGTGACCACCCCATCTTCTATCGTGACTACCTGGCCGATGCCCTGGCCTATGCCCCCGAACCGCCGGTGATGCCCGGCGTCGGCTACCGCGACATCTGGAGCCGCACCCACTTTTTACCCTTCCGCGCTGCCTTCTACGACGTATTTGACTGGGCCTCCTGCACCTCTTGCCCAGGCCATGGGGAACAGCACGCTGCCCTCAACGTCACCTTTGGCCTATGGGCCGATACCGACCGTGACGGCCAGCGTGATGACCCGGTGCGGCGCGTTCCCACCCGCTTGGACCGCACCAACCTGGACATCCTCATCAAATCGCGCAACATGGGCTACGCCGTCGACTGGCAGGAAAACATCATTGACGAAGGCATCTTCCGCGGGCTGGGCTACCGCATAGAACCACGCTACGGCGATCCCAACGCCGGTCGCGAAGAACGCTGGCGGGCTTCCTACCAATCCAACCTGGCGACGATGGTCGGCTACACCCAAACGGTCGGCACGGACCACCTCCTCTTCCGGCAAGACCTGCCGCCCGGCACCACCAACCTGATCACCATCCAAGCCGAAATCCTGCCTTATGACGGCGTGCCCAAAGAGGGTATGATGAAACTGCACGATGGCGCCCGCCTGACCTATCGCCAGCAGCTGGCCGGTCCCAACCGCTACGAAGTCTACGACACCCATGTCCAGGGTGCGGTGGGCGAGCGGAGCGACGCCCAAGTCCGCAAAGAGGTAGCTCCTATTGAGGTCAGCACTTACGGCGATCAGGTATGCTACCTGTTCACCGTTGACGACCCTTACGACCCCCGCACCTTCACCGAGGACCCCTACCTGCTCAGCTACGGCTATGGCGACCTGGCCGCTACCACCTATGTCGGCGGCGTCGAAGTGCAAAACGGTCGGGGAGTGCTGCTCCACAGCCTGGTTTCCCCCGGCGATTGGACCCGCGTTCGCATTGAGATCAACAACAATTCGGGCGTCACCTTCACCAACGTCGTCCTGACACCCCAACCGCCGGCAGGCATCACCTTCACACCTATCTATCAGGGTGAAGATGCCATCCCGCCCATCTTTTGGGACTTGCCCTTCCTGTGGGCCGAGACCATCCCCGATGCCTGGAAGGGCGTGTACTACTACAGCGTCACCGTGGCTGCCGACCTGGACCCGGACTTGCTGGGCCGGGTGTTGGAAATCCCCATTGAAATCGCCGGTGATAACATCCCCGCCGACTTTGAAGTCGCCCCGGCGGTTTTGGCCGTCAAAGACGCCGATGGTCGGGCGCAACACGTTTACGGCCAGGCCCATGACCTGGTGCTGACCGACTGGGTGCCGGACAAGATCCGGATGTTGCCCGATGGCGCGGTCCGCGTGGATGAAGCCGGGTGGGATCAGTTCCAAGAGTGTGTGGCCCTGGGCAGCGATCCGCCCGATTGCCTGACCACCTTGCCCTTCACCCAGCCGGTGTCCATCTACACCACCACCCTGAACGCCGGAACCTGGATCACCTTCGCCCTGAGCGGCGACGACAGACTCATGCCCCGCCCCGACGGCGAGCCGTTGCGCATCATCGCCCTGGCCGACCTGCTCTGGGCCGATAACGGCCCCAATGTCATCAACGCCGGGCCGATCATCACCTACACCGATCCCTTCAGCATGGATTGGCGGGATCAAGCCCCTCCCGTGGACGTGGAAGCCCACGGGGCGTTCATCCAGGCCCAATATGAGGTCATGATCGGCCCGGAGGCGGCCTTCCTGGTCCCCGGTCGGGTCAACATGGTGGACGTATTGGCCACTGCCTGCAACCTGGGCGACCGCAAAGCCGAGGATGTCTGGATCACCTTGACCCTGCCCATCACCGTCGAGATTCTGGACGCCGAGCCTGGTGTGATCGTCAGCGGGAGCACCGTCATCTGGGGTGGCTTTGATCTGGCCCCCGGCGGTTGCTCCGAGCCGGTCTGGTTCCTGGTCTCCGTCTGGCCCGATATGGAGGATTCGGGCCGCTACCGCCCCGTCATCTTTGGCGCGTGGACCGTCTTCTGGGACGAGTACTCGGCGCAAACCATCAGCGGCCCGGCGGGTGGCGCCCTGTCCTTGCCGGTGGGTTGGCCCATCGTCTACCGCGACTACCTGCCCCTGCTCATGCACGATTACAAACCAAGCTGGTGGCCGACGGGCAGACGGTAGAGAAAACCCTGCCTGCTCCCACATAGCATGTGGGAGCAGGCAGAGTAAGTACATTGGTCGTTTCCGTTGCCGGTTCCACCGCAGAGACGCCGGGGGGCGGGGAAAATCAACCCTTCCTCGGCGTCCTCTGCGGTGTGGAACCGCCCAAACAGTCGGTCGTCGGTGTGGCTGCCGTGGCGGGCCTATGCCGTTGCCAACCAGGCCAACACGCCGATCACCCCGGCGATGAGCACCCCCGGCAGCAACGTCTTTTTCAGCACCTGTCCTTCCTGCCCGGCCAGGCCGGCCGTGCTGCACCCGACGATGATTTTCGCCGGAGCCAGCATGGAACCCAGAGATCCCCCCGTTGTCTGGGCGGCCAAGATAACGGGTGTGCTGATGCCCAAGAGCGTCGCCGCCTGTTGCTGGAGAGGTCCAAAGACCACGTTGGAGTTGGTGTTGCTGCCGGTCATAAAAGCCCCCAACAGGCCGATAAAGGGCGAGACCAGCGGATAGAGCGGCCCGGCGGCCCGGCTGAGTCCCGCGGCCAGGATGTAGGTCATGCCGCTGTGGTCCATGATAACCGCCATGCCGACCATCGTCAGGATGCCGATGGAGGCGGGAACCGCGCTCCGCACCGTTTGCTCCACAATGCGGCGTCCCACCCCCGGCCCGTAACAGCCCTTCCGGCGGTAAAAGAAAAAGGCGGCCAGAGAAACATAGGCCAACAAGGCCCCGGCGTGCCCAAAGAGGCTGATGCGACGGCCATATCCCGCGGGCGTCGTCCAACCGTAAGCGGTCTGCACCTGGGGAAAAGAGATCTGCACCTGTACCTTGTTGAGCGTCCCGTGTAGCCAGGGCCACAGTTCGGCGGCGGTGACGACGACGATGAGGAGCAGGTACGGAGCCAGGGCAACGGGCAAAGACGGACGGTCATCGGCTGTGGGGAACCCCGCAGGCCGCGAACCTTGCACCTGGTAGGTCGGGAGCCGGGCGATCAACGCGCCGACGGCCAGCCCGGCCAACCCTGCGCCGAACCCTGCCAAACTCCACAAGCCGCTTAGGGCCAGCCCGGCCTGGACCCCGGCCATGACGCCGCCCATGATCGGCAAAGCGAGCCACCCTTTGCGCAACGATGCTCTACCCCGGAAAGCCCAAGCGGCGGCCAAGCCGCAACCGAACACCGCTACTCCCAAAAAGGCCGCCGACCAGGGGGCCAGCACCTCACCGGGCAGCCCGGTGGCAGCCATCAATGCCTGGAAAGAAGAGGCAATATCACCAAAGGTTACCGACCAGGAATGCCCGATGGCGACGGCGGCCACGGCAACCACCGGCGCAAAGCCCAACCCGATGAGCAAAGGGGCGACAACGGCAATGGGCACACCGAACCCGGCAACTCCTTGCAAAAAAGCACTGAAAGCCCAGGCCAACAAGAGGAGCTGCATCGTCGGCTCGGCGGTCAGCCGGGCGATACCCCGTCCGATGACGGCGATGGCCCCTGCTTCATCCACAACGCGGTAAAGGGCCAATGCCATCCAGATAATGTAGAGCACATAGAGGGAAAGGAGCACCCCGCGCAACTGGGAGACCAGCAGCACCTCCGGTCCTGCGCCGAAAAAGAGGGCCGCAACGACCAAGGCCGTCAACCAGCCCACAGGTCCCGCTTTCTTCCCGCCCCAGCGCAGGCCGACCATCAACACCAGCACGACGGCAATGGGGGTGAAGGCCAAGAACCACGTTGTCGGGGTGAGGGGTGGGGCGTCCATCTTGAATTAGAAGAATTGCTCCCGGCGACCGGCTTGCCGCCGATCCCAGACCAGAGCCAGGGCCGCGATTGCGATCCCGGCGACCAAGGCAAGCACAAGGCGCAAAGGGAAAGCAAAGGTGCGTCCGGCGTTCACCTCAAAAGCATCTACGTTGCCGCGCCCCTGGGCCACCATGAGCCGCACCACATGCTGCCCATTCCGTAACCCGGCGGCGATGGGCAATCGGGCTTGCCACCGGGTTTCGGGAGCGGTCAGGTCTAGGTAGGAGCGGCCCTCTTCATCGGTGGGCAGCCCGGCAATGTTCCGCCCGTCAAGTGTAACCCACAGCCGCCCCTCCTCCGGCCCGCGACGGGCGATGAGATCCACCGAGTGGCCCTGGAAGGTAAACTGGATGCTTTCCCCCGGTCGGTCGCTTTCGGCAAATGCCCGGCCCCCCGCTTCCTCGGCGATCACGTTCCACCAACCGGGAGTCCGGGTCACGGCGGGGTTGGTCTCTTCAAAATGGCCTGCCGAGGCAACAAAGAGGGCGTTGGTCGCATCCTGGACGGCATCATAGACACGGCGGGGGGTAAAGTCCACGTCCACCATGCGGAAGTAGTAGGCCGCTTCGTCCGGTGTGTACTGCTGGCCCGTTTGCCGAAAGTACCAGATGTTGAACACCCCGGCCCAGGGCCAATGCTCCCCGGCGTATTCGATGCCCCGCAAAGTGTACTCGGCCTGCTCTTCCTCGCTGACCCGTTCCCAGATGAGTTGCTCGTCGCCGAAATCGGCAGGGGCGGCGTTCCAGCCATATTCGTTGAACCACACCGCCTTGTCCTCGTCTCCGTACCGTTCCATGATCCGCCTTTGCAACTCCACACGCCGGAAGTTGAGCACATCGGGGGAAGGCGGGTCTTCCGGTGGCCGGTCAAAACCGAAGGCGTTGGCCGCCAAGATGTCAAAATAATCCTTTGCTCCCGCCTCATACATGGCTTCCAGGTAGTCCAGATCGGGCATGGAACGCCAGCGGCCCGGCTGGGGGTGGGGTTCGCCCAGGGTGATGGCCAACGGTGCAGAGAGGACGTAGACGTTGGGATCGGCTTCTTTGGCCCGCTCGTAGGCGATCTGCAACATCCGGGTATAGGCTGCCGGGTCCACGGCCTGCTCACCCCATTCGGGGTAGATGTTGGGTTCGTTCCAAATCTGGACGTATTGCACCCGCCCGGCGAAATGGGAGACAAAAGCATAGACAAAATCGCCGAAATCCTCAAAGTTAGTGGGGGGGGTCTCCGGGCGGCTATCGGGCGGACGCGCCCAAGAGGGGGCCAGGTCCAGGCGGGCGATGACCTCCAAGCCGTTGGCGCGGTAGAGGTCCACGATGTCGTCAAATTTGGTCCAGCTGCTTTCCCCGCTGACCGGGTCTATGAATTCACCTTTGCGCAGGGGTTCTATCTCGGCCCAGGCAAACTGCTGTTTTGCCCACCCCAACCCTGCTTGCCGGGCCATCTCCACGGTCCGTTGGCGTTTCCAGGGTTCTACCTCACGGGCTAGGAAAAAGTTGGCCCCATAAGGGTTGACATCGGTGTTGGGGATGGAGCGGGCCGGTCGCCATGTTTCCCCCGGCGACCAGACGGCAGCGATGTAGCGGGCCAACACAACCCCCAGTGCACCGAGCAGTACAAGCAGGGCTGCCGTTAAAGCCACGGTTCGTGGGCGCACATTCTTCTCCTTTGCGTCATCTGACCGGCAAGGCCCGGTTGGGAGCCTTGCCATTATACCCCACTTTGCCCTGTCTGACAACAGATCGGTTCTCGGCGACCGGGCAACGCATTTGCAAAATTGTACACCGCAGAGTTCGCCGGGGAACGGTTGATCCTACCCCGTTTCTCTCTGCGCCCTGGGTGTCTCCGGCGGGCCGACACGGGAAGCGACGGATGCGCTTGTCCTTTTCAGCGGCGGGCGGTCACATATCCTTCACACAGCCGGGCGATGTCCGCCGCCAATGCCCGCCATTCAAACCGCTCGGTCACCCGCTGCCGGCCGATGCGCCCCATGGCGCGGCGGCGTTCATCGTCGCCCAGAAGTTCGTTGACCCGCCCGGCCAGGTCGGCGGCATCGCCGGGGGTGTAAAACAGACCGGCTTCTTCATCGCCGACGACCTCCTGCAGGGCCGGTAGCCGGGGCAGCACCGCCGGGATGCCACAAGCCCAATATTCGAATTCCTTGAGCGTCACCCGTCCCCGTGCCGAAAGGACGTCGGGCAGGATGACCAGGCCCAGGTCGCCGGCCGAGATGTAGCGGGCTACCTCGCTCTGCTGCACCCATCCGGAAAAATAGAAATGGTCGCGCAGGCCGGCGGCCTCGGCCCGCGCCTTCAGGTCGGGCACGGCGGTTCCGTCGCCGATCAGCCAGAATTTGGTGCGGGGATGGGCGGCCAGGATGCGCGGCGCGGCTTCTACAAGGAGCTCCGGGCCGTCTTGGGGGTCAATGACACCGTGAAAGATGAGCACATGGTCGGCGTCGGGGGCATATTTCCGACGCAAGTCCGCTGCTTCCTGCGGATGAAAGATGCGGGTGTCCACCCCGTCGTGGACGATGTCCACCCGGTCGGGCCGTGCGCCGTAGTCGCGGACCAGAATGTCGCGCATGGCACGACTGATGGTGATGATTCGGTCCGATCTGCGAATGCCGGTGCGCTCCATCCACCGTCCTACGGAGGCGGCCAGCTTGAGCCAGGCTCCTTTGTAATCGTCCAGATACTCAAAGAGCAGGTCGGTCAGATCGCAGACGGTGACGGTGCGCCGACGGAGCAGTTTGCCCAGCAGCGCGGCAAAGGCGGCGGCGGTGTTGTGAGTTAGGATCAGGTCCGGCCCCAACCGCCAAGCGTACAGGGCCACGCGCAGGATGTTGATCGGATAGGTGAGGGCATATTTCTTCATCTTTCCGGGGTCCATGCGGCTTACCCCTGCCAGGGGCAGCACCCCCGCCGCGCCCAACTCCTCTTGGGCCACCGCCGCTTCTACGCCAAAGGAAGCGGCAACATACACCTCATGTCCCCTCTCGGCCAGGGCGTGGACGATGGCGTCGGTGCGGGGCGTCCCTCCCCCGCTGATGGGGACCAATTCCTCAAAGATAACGATGAGAGCTTTCAACTTCACCCCCGTAATCATGATGTGCATAGCGGCCAGGCGTTTGACCGTTTCCCAAAACCATTGTACAATAGGCCGGTTCAAAGGACAAACCGAAGGAGCGAAGGGACGATGCCTCTGTATGAGTACAGTTGTGCCGATTGCGGTCATAGGTTTACGAAATTGCGCCCTATGAGCCGGGCGGACGCGCCGATCAACTGTTCTCACTGCGGCAGTAGTGCCACCCGTCGGGCCATTTCTCTGTTTGCGGCGGTCAGCAAGGGGCGCGACGGCAGCAGTCAGGCCGTTGCCGGGGCCAAAAGCGGCTGTGCCTCTTGTGCCGCCACCAGCTGCGCGACCTGTTCCCACTGACCCGTCTCGGACGGTGTGTGGCCTTACAAGTAAACCGAGGGGAAAGGAAAAGCCATGGATCTGTTTGAAAAGTGTTTCTATTGGACCGATGCCAAAGACCTCCAGGGGCTGGGGTTGTACCCCTACTTTTTACCCCTTGACGACACCGAAGGGACCGAAGTAACCATCGGCGACAAAAAACTGGTGATGATCGGTTCCAACAACTATTTGGGGTTGACAACCCATCCCCACGTCCGCGAGGCGGCAATCGAAGCCACCCGCCACTTTGGCACCAGCTGTACCGGCTCACGCTTCCTGAACGGAACGCTGGCCTGGCATTTGGAGCTGGAGAAACGGCTGGCCGACTATGTGGAGAAAGAGGCGGCCCTGGTCTTCAGCACCGGCTACCAGACCAATGTGGGCACGATCTCTGCCCTCATCGGTCGCCGGGATTTTGTGATCACCGACAAGGACGATCACGCCAGCATTGTGGACGGTTGTCGTCTCTCCTTTGGGACGATGAAACGCTTTCGCCACAACGACGTCAACGACTTGGAACGGGTGTTACGCCAGCTGCCGGAGGATGCGGGAAAGCTGGTGGTGGTGGATGGCGTCTTTAGCATGGGCGGCGATATTGCCCCGCTCCAGGACATCATCCCCCTGTGCAAAAAGTACGGTGCCCGCCTGATGGTGGATGATGCCCATTCCATCGGTGTCTTGGGCGGTGGAAAGGGCACGGCCATCCATCTGGGCGTCAACGACGACGTGGACCTGGTCATGGGGACGTTCAGCAAGTCGTTCGCCTCCCTGGGCGGCTTTATTGCCGGGGATGCCGCCGTGATCCACTACATCCAGCACCATGCCCGTTCCCTGATCTTTAGCGCATCCATGCCGCCGGGCAACGTGGCTGCCGTCAGCGCAGCCCTTGATGTGATGATCCAAGAGCCGGAGCGGATTGAGCGGGTCAATCAGATCGGCGATTTTATGCGGAGCGAATTCCAAAAACTGGGGTTTGATACCGGCCCAAGCCAAACCCCCATCATCCCCATCATCATCGGCGACATGAACGCCACTTTTCTTACCTGGAAGATGCTGTTTGAAGAGGGGGTCTACACCAACCCCGTGATCCCGCCCGCCGTACCCCATAACCGGTCGCTGCTGCGCACCAGCTACATGGCCACCCATACCGACGCCCAAATGGAATTCGTCCTGGAAAAGTTCGCCAAAGTAGGCCGCATTCTCGGCTTGATTTCGTAAGAGGCACGGGGAGACGATGAGAATTCTGGTAACGGGTGGGGCCGGTTACATCGGTTCCAATCTGGTAGATGCTTTGCTTGCCGACGGACACGAAGTCTATGTGGTGGACAATCTGTCCACCGGCAAGATCGGGAACATCCGCCACCTGTTGGGTGATGAACGGTTCCACTTTGTCAACGATAGCATTCTCAACGAAGCCTTGATGGATCGCCTGGTCGCGCAGGTGGACCAGGTCTACCATCTGGCTGCCGTCGTGGGCGTCAAATATGTCGTGGAGGACCCACTGCTGGGCATTCAGACCAACGTCCGGGGGACGGAGATCGTGCTGGGGAAAGCCTACAAATATTGGCGGCGGACGGTCATTGCCTCCAGCTCCGAAGTGTACGGCAAAAGCACCGCCGTTCCGCTGGGGGAAGAAGACGATTGCCTGCTGGGGCCGACGACCGTGCCGCGCTGGTCCTATGCCCTCTCCAAAGCCCTGGATGAATATATCGCCCTGGCCTACGCGGCCCAGGGGTTTCCCGTATCCGTAGTGCGTTATTTCAATTCTTACGGTCCCCGTCTGGACCCCAAAGGCTACGGCAGCGTGATTGCCAAGTTCATCACCCAAGCGCGCTCCGGCCAACCCCTGACCGTCTTTGACGATGGGCAACAGACCCGCTGCTTTACCTATGTAGATGACACGGTGCGGGGGACGATCCTGGCCGGGACCGTTCCCCAGGCGGTGGGGCAGGTGTTCAACATCGGGGCCAATCGGGAGACCAAAATTGCGGATCTGGCGCAGCTCATCCGCGACCTCATCGGTTCCGATTCCGAGATCGTTTCTGTGCCTTATCACAGCGTCTTTGGCGAGCGGTTTGAGGAAACACGCCGCCGCGTGCCCGATGTCCGCCGTGCAGAGGCGGTCTTGGGGTTCCGGGCCGAAACGCCGCTGGAAGAGGGATTGCGTCGGACCATTGCCTGGTTCCAAAGGGCAGATCGTTTCAAAGAGGAGGCGAGGCGTTAGCCAGAGCCTACAAAATCAATTGCCGTGAGGAGATGTATGCGTACCAAGCTGGGCCTTTTTTGCGACCGATTCATTGAAGCTGGTTGGCTGGCGGCGGTGATCACCGTGCCGCTCTTTTTCAACATCTACTCCCAGCGCGTATTTGAGCCGGACAAAATCTCCATCCTCCGCTCTTTGGCCCTGGCCATGAGCGCGGCCTGGATCATCCGCGCCCTGGATGGTTGGCGGTTGCGCCGGACGGCGGGCAAAGGGCAGCGGGATGACACCCCGTGGTGGCGCAAGATCGTCGGCACGCCCCTGGTGCTGCCTACCCTGTTCCTGATCGCCATCAATCTCCTCAGCACGGCGACATCGGTTGTCCCCCGCACCAGCCTTTGGGGTTCTCACGTGCGTTTGCAGGGGATGTACAGCCTGCTTTCCTACATCCTCATCTTCTTCCTTATGCTGGATGTCCTGCGCACCAAAAAGCAACTGAACCGTTTGATTACCACCATGATTTTGGTCAGCTTCCCCATTGCCCTCTACGGCCTGGTACAGCACTTTGGTCTGGACCCGTTGCCCTGGGGCGGCGATGTAACGCGGCGGGTGACTTCCAGCATGGGCAACGCCGTTTTCGTATCGGCCTATCTCATCATGGTCGTCCCCCTGACCCTAACGCGGCTTTTGGAAAACTGGAAGGAGGCGGTAGGGGACGTTCACAAAACGGATGCGGTCTTGAGCCTTGTTTCCTTCGCCATCCTGGTCGGGACGTTGCTGACGGCCATGTTCCTGGGCCGCCGGGGCGCTCCCCAGTGGCTGTCGTGGGGAGTGTTGCTCGCCGGTGTGGTGATCGCCAGCGTCCTGGTCCTGCTCCGTCCTTCCGACCAACGGCCCCACATGCTGGCGATCTTTATGCCCTTGACCTTTGCCTTCCTGGTCGGCTTTGTCTGGGTGCTGGAGATCCCCTTCCCTCCCGCCGACTCCAAGTATTTCGGCTGGGGCATCTTGGCCTCTCTAGTCTTTATCGTGGCCATGATTCCCTTTGCCCTCTACCTCTACAAGCCGGTAGCACGATTGGTTCTGGTCGCCGGCTATTTTGTCATCCTCATTGCCCAACTGGTCACCATCTTTTACTCCCAGAGCCGGGGGCCGTTCTTGGGCCTGGTCGGGGGGATGCTGCTCTATCTGGTCCTCTTGGGCCTGTCTAAACGCCGCCTGTGGCTTTCCTGGGGAAGCGTCATTTTGGCCGTCCTGGTCGTTGTGGGATTCGTGGCCTTCAACACCGTGCAGTCTCCCGTGGTGGAAAAGCTCCGAGAGATGCCTTACATCGGCCGCCTGGGCAAGGTGTTCCAGACCGAAAGCAAGACCGGCAAGGTCCGCGTCCTCATTTGGGAGGGGGCGACCAAAATGATCGGCTGGCACGCCCCGCTAGAGTTCCCCGGACCGGATGGAGGGCCGGATAAGCTCAACGTGGTGCGCCCCATCATCGGCTACGGCCCGGAGTCCATGTATGTCGCCTACAACCGTTTCTATCCGCCCGATCTGGCCCATTTTGAAAAGCGTAACGCCACACCCGACCGCTCTCACAATGATACCCTGGATTCGTTGGTCTTTACCGGTGTGATCGGCTTTGTGGCCTATATGCTGATGTATATCAGCATCTTTTATTACGGGTTCAAATGGTTGGGCCTTGTTCGCCGCCGCTGGCAAAAATATGCCTTCGTCGGCTTGCTGGTCGGCGGGGGTGCGTTGGGGTTCCTCGGTTTTTGGCTGTGGCAGGGCCTGGCCTTCCTGGGGGTAGGCATCCCCTTTGGCGGCTTGGTGGGGCTGGGGGTGTACACGCTGATCGTGATGATCCAAGCGAGCCGCTCTCCAAAGTTGCGGCAGGACCTGGGCGGACGCTACGCCATCTGGATCGTGGCTTTGATGGCCGCCGTGATCGCCCACTTTATAGAAACCCAGTTCGGGTTTGACATTGCAGCAACGCGCACCTATCTCTGGGCCTATACCGGTATGATGGTCGTCATCGGCTGGAGACTGGCGGTGGAACCAAGCTCGGTCTCGGAGGAGGTGAAGGAAGAAGCACCGCGCCCTTCCCGGAAGAGGCGACGCGGCTCGGCACATCCTCCCCAAGTTCCTCGTGTGCCCGATAGCGTCCTGGACTGGCGGAGCGGCGCGTTGACGTTGGGCGTCATTGCCATCATGATCCTGGTCACCATGCTGTTTGATTACATCACCGTCCAGCCCGACGACCCCGGAGTCCTGCTTACCATCTGGCACTCGCTGACCAGAAGCCGAGGGGAAACGTCCCTGGTCATCCTTTCCCTCTTGATCGTGACATGGGGGATGATCGGCTTGATGGGCCTCTGCGATCTCGCCGTCCGCCCCGAATCCCAGGGGCGGACGGTGACCGACTGGTTGGCCGCCGTCGGGGGTTTCATCCTGGTTTCCCTCTTTGGTGCGGGGCTTTTCGCCCTGTTGCACGCCGCCCGCGTGCGTCCTCTGTCCATCACCTCACCCGATGCCCCCATCCCCCTGGCCGATACGTATGCCTTTTTCGTCGCCTTCTTGCTTCTGACCATGATCGCTTTGGCCGTGGTCCTTGTCTTCCTCTCGCCTGCCCGCCGAACCGCCAAACCGTGGCGTTGGGCCAATGCGCCGGGCGATTTCGTTCTGGTCGCTTCGTTGGTTGTGTTGCCCATTGCCGCCGTTGTATTGATGGTGACAACCAACATCAACGGCGTCCGCGCCGACATCCTGTTCAAACAGGGCCAGGGCCTGGAATCGGCCAAACAATGGGATGCCGCCCTCTTTTTCTACGACAAGGCGTTGGCCCTGGCCCCCCATGAGGACTTTTACTACCTGTTCCAGGCCCGTTCTTTCATGGACAAGGGAACCCAGTCCAAAGGGGCCGAACGGGATGCGCTCTTCCAAAAGAGCGCAGACGCCATGATCCGGGCCTGGAAAGAGGCTCCCCTCAACACCGACCATCCCCGCAACCTGGCGAAACTCTACCTGGCCTGGGGCAACCTGAGTGAAGGGGAAGAACGGACGGAACGGCTCAACAAAGCCCTGGAGTACTCGGAGGCAGCCCGCAAACTCAGCCCGAACAACGCCCAAATCCTCAACGAGCGGGGGCAGATCTACTCCGTGTTGGGCGATCTGGAAAAGGCGGAAGAGCAGTTCAAAAAGTCGCTGGAGCTGGATGACGAGTATGTCCAGACCTACCTTCTGTTGGGCGAGAACTATATGCTCCAGAAAAAATGGGAAGAGGCTGCCCAAGCATACGAAAAAGCCATAGAGTTGAAGGCCAAGACCCAGGCGGCCTATCGGGGGCTGGGCTATGTGTATACCCAATTGGGGGATACGGAGGCCGCCTTAAAGATCTATGAGAAAGCGGTTGAGCTGTGGCCCAAGAGCTTCGAAGAGCACAAAAACCTCGCCATCCTGTATCAACAGGTGGGCCGGCCGGAAGATGCGCTGGAGCAAGCCCGCATTGCGTTGGAGCTGGCCCCGGAAAATCAAAAGAAGGCAATGGAGAACTTTGTCGCGCAGCTCCAGGGGGCCATACCGACATCGCCGGAGGATGCAGCCCGGGTGCAAGAGTTGATGACCCAGGGCCAAACACAGGTGCAGAACAAGGAATGGGATGCCGCCCAAAAGACTTTTGAACAGGTCATTGAACTGGACCCCAACAACGCGGTGGCCCACAGTATGCTGGCCTATGTCTATGCCCGACAAGGGCGACTACAAGATGCCATCGCCGAGAATCAGGCCACAATCCGCCTTTCGCCCAATGATTACAATAGCTACAAAAACTTGGCCATCCTCTACCAACAAACCGGCGATCTGGCAAAGGCCCTGGAGTTCGCCGAAAAGGCCCTCGCCCTGGCCCCGGAAAGCGAAAAGACGGCGTTGGAGACCTATATTGAACAGTTGAAACAGGCACAAGGGGAAGCCACGCCTGCCGCGCCTCCGCAAAAAAGGGCCGGAGACCTGCCCCCCCAGGAGAGAAACAACATGTACAGCAATCCGCCGGAGATGGTCATTGATCCTGCCAAGTCCTATCGGGCCACCATCGTCACCGAAAAAGGCAACATCGTTGTTGAGCTGGACGCCGCCGATGCCCCGCAGACGGTCAACAACTTTGTCTATCTGGCCCGCCAGGGGTTCTATGACGGCCTGACCTTCCATCGTGTCGAGAACCAGCCCGGCTTTGCCCTCATCCAGGGCGGCGATCCCACCGGCACGGGACGCGGCGGTCCGGGCTACACCATCCCCGCCGAGATCGGCTTGCCCCACAACGAGGGCGCAATCGCCATGGCCCGCCTGGGGGACCAGGTCAACCCGGAACGGGCGTCGTCGGGCAGTCAGTTCTACATTTGTCTGGTTCCCATCCA
Source organism: uncultured Anaerolineaceae bacterium (assembly GCA_964593865.1). Taxonomy (GTDB): domain Bacteria; phylum Chloroflexota; class Anaerolineae; order JAAYZQ01; family JAAYZQ01; genus CAZQKE01. Next base: position 14,855 of record CAZQKE010000031.1, read on the forward strand.
CCAACTGGATGGGGCCTACACCGTTTTTGGTTACGTGGTAGAAGGTCTGGATGTGGCGAAAAGGATCGCCGTCGGAGACAAAATACTGACCATCGTCATCCAAGAGGAGTGAGGTCGGGGGGAAGGGCATGACCGCGACTTTTATGCTGATCCTGGCCGCGGCATTGATCCTGGCCGTGGGGGCGACGCCCCTGGCCCGCCGCGCTGCCGTGCGCTTGGGCATCACCGATCAACCAAACGCCCGCAAAATCCACGTCAACCCTATCCCTTTGCTGGGCGGGGTGGCCATCTACGGCGCCTTCATCGTCGCCCTGCTGCTCTTTGGCGAGCGGTTTCGGTTGCACGAACTGTTCGGCATCCTGATCGGGGCCAGCCTGGTCTCCTTCTTGGGCCTGTGGGATGACCGGCGGGGTCTCAGTCCCTTGCTCAAGCTGATCGGCCAGTTTGCGGCGGCCTCGATCCTGGTCCTGACCGGCGTGCGCATCGGGACCTTTCCCTGGGAATGGCTGAACGTCATCGTCACCCTGGGCTGGGTGGTGGTTGTGACCAACGCCATGAACCTGTTGGACAACATGGACGGCCTATCGGGGGGGATCGGTGCGGTGGCAGCCATCTTTTTCCTGCTGTTGGCGGCCATGAACGATCAATATCTGGTCGGCGCGCTGTCGGCGGCCCTGGTGGGGGCTTGTCTGGGCTTTTTGCGCTACAATTTCAACCCGGCCAGTATCTTCATGGGCGATGCCGGCAGCCTCTTTTTGGGGTTCATGCTGGCGGCGGTGGGCATCAAGCTCCGCTTCCCCGATAACGTGGAGATTGTGACCTGGATGGTCCCGGTGTTGATCCTGGGTTTGCCCCTCTTTGATACGACGTTGGTTATCATCTCTCGGCTGCGACGCCACCTCAACCCCCTGACCACACCGGGGCGGGACCATGTCTCCCACCGGCTGGTAGCCATGGGCTATACCCGGCGGGAAGCGGTCCTCATCCTCTACCTGGTCTGCGCTGCGTTGGGGGTGCTGGCCCTGTTCATCACTCAAGCCAGCATCGTCGAAGGATACGTGGTAGGCGGCATCGTTGCGGCGGTAGCGGCTGTGGCCTTGTGGAAGCTGGAACAGGTGGATTTCGTGGGCAAAGAGGTGCGGGGCGATTTTTTGAAGCGGAAAACGGCGGAGGAGAACGGCTGAACCGATACGGCAACATGGACAGACTGAAAAGGGAACGATGATGGACACTCTCTCTACCAAAATCGCCGCAAAGACCGCCCGCGTGGCCGTCATCGGCCTGACCGGGCACAGGAGAAAAAGATGACCCTTTTCCGCTGTCCGTATCTGGGCAACGAGGTCGAATTGACCGCCGAGCGCGAACGCCATATCGCCGCCCACCACCCCGATCTGCTGCCCGATCATCGTGCTTGCCTTGCCGAGACACTCGCCGACCCTGACCAGGTGCGTCGCAGTACCCGTTTCGGCAATGCGCGGCTGTTCAGCCGCTGGTTCCCGGCAATACGGGGCGGCAAATACGTGGTCGTCGTCGTGGTGAGCGACACGCATCCGACTACTCGCCATTGGATTATTACCGCCTATATCGCCAGAAAATTGGCGAAAGGAGTCGTCGAATGGACACGCTCTTGACCTTTCAGTATGATCGTGAGGCCGACATTCTCTATATCAACCTTCGCCCACCCTACCCGGAGCAGGAAAGTGAGGAATTGGGCGATGAGGTCATCGCCCGCCTCAACCCGGTGACAGGGGCCATCGAGAACCTGGAAGTGCTCTTTTTCTCCACCCGATTGTTGCGCAAATCCCTGTTCGCGCTGCCGGTTTCCGCGCACCTGCGCCCTGCTTCCATGGACTCCGCAGCATAGACAGAGTGAAAAGGGAACGATGATGGACACTCTCTCTACCAAAATCGCCGAAAAGACCGCCCGCGTGGCCGTCATCGGCCTGGGCTACGTGGGCTTGCCCCTGGCCGTGGGCTTTGCCAAGGCCGGGTATCCCGTCTTGGGCCTGGATGTGGATGAAAACAAGCTGACCGCCCTCCGCGAGGGCCGCAGCTACATCCCCGATGTAGAAACCGGCGACGTGGCGGCCATGGTCCGCGCCGGGCGGCTGGAAGTCGGCGACGACTATGACCGGCTGACCGAATGCGACGCTATCTTTATTTGCGTCCCCACCCCCTTTGACGCCATGAAGGCCCCGGACTTGCGCTATGTGGAGCAGGCGGCACGGGGCATCGCCTCCCGGTTGCGGGCGGGGCAGATGGTCATCCTGCAAAGCACCACCTACCCCGGCACGACGGAGGAGTTCGTCCGCCCCATCTTGGAGGAAGGATCGGGCCTCCGGGCGGGCAAAGATTTCTACCTGGCCTTTTCGCCGGAGCGCATTGACCCCGGCAACAAGCAGTTCACCGTGGAAAACACGCCCAAAGTGGTCGGCGGCCTGACCCCCCGGTGCACCGAGCTGGCCCGTGCCCTGCTGGCCCGTCTCTTTGCCCATGTCCACGTCGTCTCTTCCCCCCGCACCGCCGAAATGTCCAAACTGCTGGAAAACATCTACCGCAGCGTCAATATCGCCCTGGTCAACGAGTTGGCCCTGCTTTCGGAGCGGATGGGCATTGATCTGTGGGAAGTCATCGAAGCGGCCAGCACCAAGCCCTTTGGTTTCATGCCCTTCTACCCCGGCGCGGGGGTGGGCGGCCACTGCATCCCCGTAGACCCGTACTACCTGAGCTGGAAAGCCCGCCAATACGATTTTTACACCAAGTTCATTGAGCTGGCCGCCGAGGTCAACCAGGCCATGCCCTACCACACGGTGGACCTGGCGACCCAGGCCCTCGGCCGGGAGGGCAAGCCGTTGCGGGGGGCACAGGTGCTTATCTTGGGGGTGGCCTTCAAGCGGGATATTGACGACGCCCGCAACTCTCCGGCAGAGCGCGTCATAGAGCTGCTGCTGACGCGGGGGGCGGAGGTCCGCTACCACGATCCCTATGTGCCCCGCTATCGGGTGGGCCGCGATGTCTTTTACCCGGAGGAACGCTGGCTGGAAAGCGTGGACCTGACCGCCGAAACGCTGGCCGCCGCCGATTGCGTCATCATCGTCTCCGGGCATCGGGCGGTGGATTACGCCCTGGTGATGCAGCACGCCCGTTTGGTGTTGGACACCTGCAATGCGACCAAGGGGCTGACCGGACCGGCCCGTGTGGTGCGCATCGGCGCTCCTTTGTGAGGATCGGCCATGTCCCCCACACCGCAGGAGCCGGAGCCTGCCTCACCTTCCTTTTGGACCGGCACCCCCTTTCGCGTGTTTATCGTCGTCCTGGTGCTGGCCATCAGCCTGGGCATCCTGCTGTTGCGCGACCAGGTAGCCCAGATCGGGGCGGTGGGCTATGCCGGGATTTTTCTCGTCAGCCTGGTGGGCAACGCGACGGTCATCCTGCCCGCGCCCAGTCTGGCGTTGGTGTTCGCCATGGGCAGTGCCCTGTCGCCGCTGCTGGTCGGCCTGGCGGCGGGCAGCGGCGAGGCGCTGGGGGAGCTGACCGGCTACGGGCTGGGCTTTGGGGGGCAAGCCCTCATTGAAAACCGGCGGGTCTATGACTATCTGGCCGCTTGGATGGAACGGCGCGGCGACATCACCATCTTTGCCCTCTCGGCCATCCCCAACCCCTTTTTTGACCTGGCGGGCATCGCCGCCGGTGCATCACGCTATCCCCTCTGGCGTTTTCTGTTCATCTGTTGGCTGGGTAAGGTGCTCAAGACGACGGTCGTCGCCTGGATGGGGTTCCAGGGGATCGCGCTGATTGAGCAGTTTCTCCGTTGATCGGGGGATCGGAAACAGACCACGGAGGCACGGACAGCATCGCAACATGTCGCCGTGCCTCCGTGGTAGGGTTCCCGATTCTAGATCTCCACCGTCGCCAGAGGGCGCATCGTGCCGACCTGGGTCCCCAGCTCGGACTTGTGGATCGCTTCGGAGAGTTTGCGCGGCGTCCCCCGGAAGTAAAGGAGCGGCCCCAGGGTCATACCGCTGTAGTGGGTAGGGACCACGACCGGCGGTTCCCCCAACAGGCGCAAGGCCTGGGATGCTTTGCGCGGCCCGATGTGCCCAAAGGGGATGCCCAGGCTGCGCAGGTCGCCGATGGGCAGGTAGACGGCGTCCAGCTCCCAGCGGTGGCCGATCTGCCGAAAGAGGTCCCGGTCCAGGGAGGTATCCCCGGCAAAGTACACGGTCTTTTCTCCCTGGATGATCAACCCCAACTCCCCGCCGGAGTGTTTGGCCGGAACCGCCGTCAGGCGCACCCCTTTGATTTCGTCCGATTCCCAGGCCCGCACGCCCCGCAATGCCCGCAAGCCCAGACGGGCGGCTTTGTCCACCTTGTCGGCGGGCATCCACACCGGCGTTTCCGGGTCCAGCCCCTTGAGCACCGCGGGGGCAAAGTGGTCAATATGGGTGTGGGAGAGAAAGACGAAATCGGGGTGGGGCATCTGCTCGACGGTATACGATTTGGGGTCCTGCCGGATACCCAAGATGCGAAAGACCGGATCGGTGATGATCGTCAGGTCCTCCGTCTCGGTGATGGTCATGGACCAGCGGATGTAGGTGAGCTTCATACCGTTTTGCCTCTCGGTCAGGGCGACTTGGAGATCAGAGGGAGATAAACGGTCCAGGGCAGCTTGAAGGTGATGGCTACCGGATCGTGGTCGGAGGTGCGCCACACGACGCTGCCGTCGTCGCTGTAAGGATGGTAGGGAAAGTCGGCGTTATAGTGCAGCGGTGATACGGCGGTCACGGCGGATAGCAAGCGGGGCGAAACGAGGATGTGGTCCAGCACCTGGGAGACGCCGTGGTAAATGTAGCTATAGCGGGCTTCGGTGGGCAAAAGGTAGAGGGTGTCGGTCAGGTTCCCACCGGCGGTCAAGGCGTCCAGGGGCGGCGAGTCGAGAAAGTCGTTTAGGTCGCCCATGACCAGAACGTAGGGTGTCTCGCCGGTGACAAAGGAATCAACCAGCCCGGCCACGAACTGGCCCTGCTCCAATCGCCGTTGATCCGCCGCGCTCCCGCCGCGCTTGGATTTGAAGTGGTTGCCGATGACGACCATCTGCGCCGGACCGGCATCGGTCGTCACCGTGGCGGTGACGACGACGGGCCGCCGGGAAAAGAGGGGATACAACCCCGTGCCGTCGCAGTAGTGGTCGTAGGCCGTGCTGCTGCTACTGCCGTTGGCCGAGCAGGTCTGGTAGGTGGCGGTGACGACCTGGGTGACGCGGGCCGTATCCCACAGGACCGCCACACCGTGGCAGCCCACGTCGGGATGGGAAGCCGCATAATCGTAGTCGTACCCCTGGGCGGACAGGGCGGCCAGCAGATCGGAGATGACGCCGGTCACGGTTCGCCCGCCGATGTCTGTGCAAGTGGGGAGGGTAGCGATCTCTTCCAGGACTACCCAGGTGGGGGCGCCCAGGTTGATCACGGTCGAGACGACTTTGGTGAGCTTGTCGCTCTCCCCTCCATCAAAGTTATAGGTGTTGAAGGTCGCCGCGCTGAATTCCTGGCCATCGGGCGAGGGCCAGGTGGGAACCGGCGAGGGCAGCGGCTGCGAATAAACCACGGTGTAGCCGTCCTGATCGGACACGACATAGTTGCCGTAGGTGTAGGCCAACGGGCCGTCTACACCCGTGACCACGCTGCCGACGATGAGGTTGGGCGCACCCGCGCCGCGCCGCTCATCGGGGCGCACGCCAAAGGGCATCCCCTCCTGGGGACTGCCGCGCATCACCCGCTTCACCCCTTCATCGCCGGGAATGACCATGATGGTCCCGTAGCTGGTGGGGCCGACGACGACGCCGGTCATGGGGAGGGTGGTCAGCATTCCTTCTCGCGCCTCAAAGTAGGCAAGAGCGGCGTCGGGATCGCCGGGGGGGTCCAGGACGGTAGGGGATATGCTCCCCGTGCCGTTCACCTGGACGGCAGCTGCGCCGGTGATGTAGATTTGGGTTTGGCACTCGTCGCCGCTGCACGTCGGGCCGTCCCATTCGGAAAATTCGTCCACAACGCCGGTGACGGTCACCAGGTCGCCGATGCTCACGCCGGGGTTCACACCGGTAGAATGTTTGACAAAGATGCCGTCGGAGGTCGTGTCATCTCCGTCACCGTTGGGGTCTTGGATGTAAAAGCCGTCAAAGTTGCCGTAATCGGGCGAGTTCCCCTCGAAAAATCCCGAGACGACGCCGATGGTCTTGACATTCGCGCCGACCAGAGGGGAGCGGAAACCGTTGCCTTGGATGCGGTAGATGGGAATGTAGCTGCCGATGATGGTCAGCAGGGGGCCTTCTACGGTGGGGGTGGGCCGGTTGCTTGCCCAGACGGCGTAAGCGCGGTTCTGGATGTCATCACCCAGGTTGCCGGTCGCCGTCACGGCGAAGCGGACGATCAAGCTGCCCCCGCTGGACAGGCTGGCCGCCGTCCAAGAGATGGTGCTGCCGGGCATCAAGGTCCCGCCGTCTAGAATCTGGGCCACCGTCGCGTGGCTGATGGGCACGGCGTCGGTGATGACGATCTGGGTCAGGGTGATGCCGGTGTTGTTGACCACCTCCAGGGTATAGGTGAACCGTTCCCCCGGTCGTACGTTGGCGGGCGCGGTTTTGGACAGGGCAAGGTAAAAAGTGGCAACGATGTCATCGGCGTCACGGGGCAAGACTTTGAATTCGTTCCAGTCATAAACCAGTGCACCGCGCAGGATGGCGAACCGGTCCCCAACGTTCGGCTCCAGGTGGTAGCCCCAGTCGTCGGCTTTGCCCGCGCCGCCTCCGGCGTCGGTAAAGGTCCAGATGCCGTGGGTGTCTATCTCCGCGGTGACGGTGATGTTGTGGACCTCCACGAAAACCGATTCGTATTGTTCGCTGATGTCGGCATCGTCGTACTGGATGTCGGCGGTGTTGACGACCGCCGGTGCGTAGGGAGTGTGGCCGCTGCTGAGGACGGTGTAGGTCGCACCGTTGCTCAGCTCGGTCAGGCCGTAATACTCTTGGACCTCGCCCCGTACCTGGACCAGATCACCGATCTGGGGCATGGTTCCGCTAGGGTAGTAGACGTAAATACCGTGCCAGGGACCGGTATCGTCGGCGATAAAAAATCCCCTCCCGTAGACGGCATAGACAACGCCGGTGGTCGTTACCACCTGTCCGACCAAAGGCGAGGGATAGGTCCCGTCGCCGCCGGGAGTAGTCGTGTACTGGATGTCATAGATGGGAGTGAGGGCGTCGGGGGCAGCAACGGATGGCTGCTCGGCCAACAGCAAGAGCAGCATCAGCAGGCCCAAGGCCAAAGATGCGCTGAAGGCAAAGGTTACTTTTCTCATGCTTTTTCCTTTATTGATTGGTTCAAATGGACTTCAAAGTCTACAACGGTAATGTCAAGCAAGGCGTGATCCTGCAATCGCTTCAGTTGCGACAGGTCCTCTATGACTTCCAGCCGTCGTGCCAGCGAGTCTACTTTCTGGGGGGATAGACCAAAGCGTACCTCCAGAATGTGCAGGATGCTTTCGCGCAAAGCCCGTCTTGCTCCTTCTAGCTGCCCCTGCTGAATGCCTTGCTGAATGCCTTGCTGAATGCCTTGCTGAATGCCTTGCTGAATACCTTGCTGAATGCCTTGCTGAATGCCTTCTTCGATCCACTCCTCTATAAATGTTGCTTCTCTCATCTGTTCTAGTTCCTCCCGAAAGAATCGCCATAGGAATTCCTTATCAAAATATCGCGCTCCGATTGTGATGGCCAGGGCAAGCAGATCTGCCCGCTTTTTGTCGTCCGGCTCGGCCAGAATCAAATCGCGCTCCTGGGCCAAAACGCTTTCATCCGGCCGAGGGGTCAGCATGACCAGCAACGGGGCGAGTTCTCGGTACTTGCCGCTGCGGATGTCATCCCGGTAATGCCATAGCTTGAGCACGGGGTACTGGAAGCGGTTGACCACCTGGTCTTCCAAGCGCACGGTGTACTCGCCGGGGATGGGAGATTGCCGAGGGCGCAGGTACAAAGCCAGGGTGATGACCGGTAGGTTGAATTGTTCGGTCAACGCCCCATGATAACTGCACATCCGCCGGGGGAAATCGGTTTTGTGTTCCAGTTGGAATTCCAGGTGCAGAAGATACTCTTGCCCCTTATGTTCGACGCGGTGGAGAAAATCCACCCGGCGGGTCGGCAAGGAGATCTCAACATTTTCCAGAGTACCGATCAGGCGAAGCGGAATGTTGGGAAAAGCCAGTCGCAAGAGCAGATCGGCATAGTTGCGGGCGATGATTTTGAGGGTGCGATCAAAGATGTCAATACGGGCCATGCAACCTCCCGTCGGTAGGGGCGCCGGGCGGATACCCACCCGGCGCCCCGCATTCCTAGTTGTTCCTGGTGACGAGGGGCAGGTAGATGTGGTAGAGAGGAGCGACGGCAAATCCTGCGTCGTCAGAACCGTTCCCGGCGTTGGACGAAGTGAAGGTAGCGGTATTGGTGATGGTTTGACCGGCATAGGTTGCGGTGTTACTGACGGTGGCCGTAAAGACGATGGATACCTGGCTGCCCGCTGCTACGTCCCCCGTCCAGGTGATGGTACCGCCCGCCTGGATCGCACCGCCTTGCTGCACCCAGCCGCCAAAGCTCACCGCCGCCGGCAAGGTGTCGATCAGGGTGACGGCGGTTGCCGCGCCGTCTCCGCTGTTGTTCAGCAGAATGGTATAGGTGACGACATCGCCCAACTCCACGTCGGCGGTAGGAGTCACCGACTTGGTGAGGGTCAGGTTAGGCGCGGTGACGGTCAGGATGCCGGTCTGCGCCAGTTCGAAAGGATTGCCGGGGTAAACTCCGTCCAGGTCGCCGTAGGTCCAACCGATGTTGGGGTTGCCCGCACCGCGGTTGCCATCGAAGCGCACGGCATAGGAATAGACGCCCGCAGCCATGGGAGTCAGAGTCGCGGTATAAATGTCGTTGTTTCCGTTCTGGTTGCCCGTGAAGGTCAACGGTGTCCATGTCCATAGATTGGGATCGGAGGCTGTACCATAGCCCAATTCGGCCCATACGGCGCGGCCCTCACCTGCAGGGTTGGTCACGTTCTGGATGTACACTTCTCCCCTGATCGGTCCGGTCGTTTCACCCAGGTTGACGGTCATGGTCGGCGGCGACATCAGGTGGGCGTAGCCGACGGCGACATTGCGGTAGTCATGCACCGTCATCGTGCCCGTCACTTGGACCGAACGGTTGACGGTGTTGAGCCAATCCCACCGATCTCCGCCGCTCTTGACGACATATTTGTACTCCTGGGTCCCGGTCATGTCCAGGGCGACGGTAACGGAAAAGACGCTGGCGTCTGCATTGGCCGTCATGGAAAGCGCGGAGGTGCTCCAGCCGTTGAAATCTCCGGCAAGGTAGAGGTCCTCTCCGACATGGATTACGTCTTCGGCGTCGTGGTAGACAAAGGTCACCGGGTAGTCCAGGTCAATGTCGGCGTCGTAACGGGGTTCCAGCTTATAGTTGCCGTAAGAGTACCAGCCGATGCCCCGGATGAACTTGTAGTAATCGCCAAGTTGCGGGGTATAGGTGAGATCGCCGTCATTTTTGCCAAAATCGTCGGCGCGGGCCGCTCCGGAGCCGTCATCGAAGGCCCATTCACCGTAGCCCAGGTTCGGATCGGTTACCTCCGCCGCTCGGAACTCTATCAGGACGCTCTCCCATTGCTCGGCGGTGCCGGCGTTGACATAGTCGCCGGTGTTGATTACGGCAGGCATCGGCAAGGAATTGCCTTTGCTGATGACCTCTTGCGCGTTGGGGGCGTTGCGGATGCTCAGCTCGGTCATACCGTTGTACTCTTGTACCGTCCCCAACAATCGCACATAATCCCCTTCGGCTACGTCGGGGAACGTTCCGCCGTTGAAGACCATCAACCCGTTCCAGGCCCCACCTGCCGGATGCTCAATGACAAAATTATTGTTACTGTACCCGATCTCGTCGGTGCCGGCCACGACAACTCCCTCCACCCATACAACCTTACCGACATAGGGGGAGGCGTCATCGGTCGCCGGATCCGAAACGTATTGGATGTCGTGGATGGAAACCATGGGGTAGGTGGTTGTCTTCCACTTGTCTGTGTTGTTAGATGGGTTATCGCCGGGCGTTACCGTGGTGGCCTCGACCGTGTTGGTCAGGACTGCGTATCCTGCCACATCAAGGCGGACTTGCAGGTCCACGACGCAGGCGAATCCCGCTGCAAGAGTGCCGATGTTCCACGTGAGGACGCCGGTCGCGCCGACCGTGCAGGCCGGACAGGGAGCGCCACAGGTATTTTGCTGAGTCACGAAAGTAGCGCTCACCGGCAGCGTATCGGTAAGAATGATGCCATCGGCAATAGTGATCCCCTGGTTCGTCACGGTGATGACGTAAGTGGTGGTTTCGCCGGCAACGGCGAACGGCAGGCCGCTCTTGCTGACAACCAAATCCAGGGGGCTGACCGTGGATGCCCAACTGTCGCTGTTGTTGGCAGTAGTGGATTCGGTGCTGATGGTGGTGATCGTGATGACGTTGGTTAGGGTGCTGCCCCAAGATACGCTGTTGCTGACCAGAGCGGTCAGGGTGAAGGAATAGTTATGGGCAACCGAAATCGTTCCGACGGTCCAGGTCAGAGGGCCGGTTGCGTTCACCGCGCAGGCAGGGCAATCTAGACCACTGCTATCGGTGAGATACAGTACGTTCGCAGGCAGCATATCGGTAATCACGACAGAGGGAGCATCACCCAGGCCGGTGTTCGAGTAAGCGATGGTGTAAGTAACGATGCCACCGGGGAACAGCAAGTTCGGACCGCTCTTGGTGATGGTGAGATCGGGCAGACATTGATTTTCCACGCCGGGGGTGTCCATGCCCCCAACCGGATCAAATTGGCCGATAACCCAGCCCACCGCCGGACACCGATATACATGGCTGGGGACATACGAGCCGTCAGGACCGACAGTGGTTGAGCAATAGACCTGATCGCCGCTGCCCACAGTCTCGATCAAAGCCACACAGTCCAGGACCGCAGTCCAAGGGGTAACATCCAGAACACCATCATCGTCGGTGTCCAAATCTTGACCTGTGCTGCCGGTAAAGCCTTCGACCAGTAGGTGGGTCACGTTATCACTGTTCTCAAAGTTAAGCGTGGTTGTCAGGTCCCCTCCCCCGCTCAGGCTAAATGTGCTTTCCACCGCCAAGAAGAAGCCATCGGCAGGGATGGACTGCCCGGACAGGTCCACGACTGCCTCGATCTCGCCGCTACCACCTATGCCATCGCCGATGACTAGGTAAGTCAAATTGTCCAAGGATGTACCGGCAGTCCCGGCCAGCTCAAAATATTCATCATTATCTGTGCCAGGCTGGTCAATACGTATCTCGTTGATCGTGACTCCATTTGTCTGGGCAACGGAAAATTGGGGTGTCGCCCACAACAAGAGTGCTACGAGAGCTAGGGCGAGCAGGGGAATCCCTACGTACGCAGATCGTTTTCTGTTCTCTCTTGCTTCCATTTTTTCCCTCCTTTATCTTTTTTCCGTTTTGAGGATGATTGGCAGATAGTTGCGCCGATCCGGCAGGAGGACACTGCCATTCATCCCTGTCAGCGAAACCGTCACCGCACCCTGAGAGACAACATAGGTCTGGCCGCCGAGTCCGTCGTACAACCGGGTGCCATCGGGCAGGTAGCCGTTCAAAGGGATTGTGACATCCTGCGCCTCCGATGAGCGGTTGATGACGATCAGAGCCACACCCTCGCCCGATTTGCGGCCGTAGGCGTACACCTGATGTTCGTCATCGGTCAGGAGGGTATCGAAGGAGCCGGTGCGCAGGGCAGGATGGGTGTTGCGGAGGCGGGCCAGACGGGCATAGTGGTCGCGAATGGTGGTACGGGCCTGATAGTAACCGGGGGTGTCCTCCCAGGGGTAGGGGATGCGGTTGTAGGGGTCATCCTCCCATTTGTTGTTGTACCAGCGGCCCGGCGATTCCACCCCTACTTCATCGCCGTAATAGATTGTCGGTGCACCGGGCAGTGTGAATTGGAGCAAGGCCATCAGTTTCTGGCGGGCGTCCAGTTCCTCCGGCGTCAGGTCGCTGCCGTCCTGGTGCTGGGCGTGGCCCAACACAAAGCGCACCCGGTTGGTATCGTGGGAACCAACCAGATTGAGCATGGCGTACCAGGCGGGGGGCGGGTAATCCTCCTGGATCTGCCGCAGCCGTTGGTCGAATTGAGAAACGGTGATGGGGTTCAGAGGGCCACCGCTGGAAGAGGCGTTGTTGTCGTTGTCGGTGTAGGGTGTATCCCGTAGGAAGGAAAGGAGGGCGCTGCGGAAACGATAGTTCATCACGCTGTCCCATTCCTCCCCCAGGAGCCAGGGTGTAGCGTCGCCCCACTCCTCGCCGACGATGACCGCTTCCGGATTCGCACCCTTGACCGTTCCCCGGAAGCCTTCCCAGTAGTCGTTGCCCCCCACTTCCTGGGCACCACCGTCCACGTCGCCGCCCACATCTAGCCGCCAACCGGCTGTGCCCGAATAGACCCAACGGGCGGCGATGGAACCCGCACCGCTGCGCCAAAAGTAGTCGCGCACCTCAACGTTATCGGAGCGGAGTTTGGGCAAGGTGTCGTAGCCCCACCACGATTCATAGTCATCGGGCCAGCTGCTAAAGGTGTACCAATCATAGTAGGGGCTGGTCTGCGATTCGTAGGCGCCGTCACCCGGATAGCGGCTGTATTTGTCAAAGTAGATGCTGTCCGATGACGTATGATTGAACACGCCGTCCAGGATGACGGCCATGCCCCGTTCCTCGGCGGCGTCCAGCAGGGCGGCCAGGGCCGCGTTGCCGCCCAGGGCCGGGTCCACCTGCTCGAAGGTCGTCGTGTCGTATTTGTGGTTGGAGGGCGAAAGGAAGATGGGGTTGAGGTAGAGGGCCGTGACGCCCAAGTCATGGAGGTAATCCAGCTTCTCCGTGATGCCTTGTAGGTCGCCGCCGTAAAAGTCCTCGCTCCACCGTTGGTAGAAGGGGCCGCCCGGATCGCGAGGATCGATCACCCGGCTGTTCCATTGAGGGTAGGTGATGCCCCCGTTGGCGTTGCCGTATATGAAACGGGTCCCGGAGATGATGTTGTTGGTCGGATCGCCGTCGCGGAAGCGGTCGGGGAAGATTTGATAGACGACGGCGTCCTTGATCCATGCCGGCGTCTGAAAGTCAGGGTGATAGACGGTGACGCGGAAAGCCTCGTAAACGGGGTTCTGCGCTACCGCTTTGCCCCAGCCGTTGAGTCCGTCGTATTCCTGATCGTCCACATACCAGGTCCGGTCGGTTCCATCCACCGCCTCGAACTTGTAGTACATCAGGGTCGGGGTGGGCGGGGCGGTGACGGTCGCTTCCCAATAGTCGTACAAGGTCCCGGTGATGGCCGTCGAAAGGGTCATGGGCAATGTGGCGACCTCGCCCCTATCGTGCAGGTAGACGTGGAGCGTCGCGCCGGTCAGATCGTCCTTGCAGGCCCGCAGACGGAGAGTCACCGTGGAGGAAGCGGGGACCGCGCCCCAGGGTTGGCGGTAGATCTCGTCGCGGGTAAAGTGGCCGAGCGGCCACCACCAGACATCGTTGTCGTGGCCGCACGCGCCGTAAGTGATATGACGCACCTCGCTGACGGTACCGCTGGCGTTGAAGGCACGCACGGTCAAGGTGTGGACGCCGCTGACGGTCGGCGTCACCGTCGCGGAAAAGGAACCGGTCGCCGGATCCACGGCGGTCTGCCGGGGTGTGCCGGAATCCAGCTGCACCGTCACCGTGACGGCCTCGGCGGGTTGGGCTACGCCACGCACCGGCACGGCATTTGGCGCAAAGGTGTGTTCCCCTTCCAGGGGAGCGGTGATGGTCAAGGCCGGTCCGTAGGTCACGTGCCGCATATCCACTCCTGTTCCCAGCGTGCTCTGGGCGGTAGCGGTGAGGGTATTCTTTCCCGGTTGGAGGGTGACGGCCTGGGTAAAGCGACCCTGGGCATCCAACGCGGGCGTAAAGGTCGCACTGCCGTTCAGCGAGAGGGTGAGGGTGACGTTCCCCGTCGGGGTGACATAGCCGGTTACGGTGATGGGGGGGCGAACAAAGTGCTGGTCCTCTTGGGGAAAGGTCAGCACCACGTCCTGGGAGGCGGTCAAAACGTAGGTGGCCAGGAAGTGTTGGGTGGTGGGGTCGTCCCAGCCGGTGGATTGGTCATCGCCGGGGGCCGTATCGTAGGCTCCTTTGGCCCCGCCGGTCTGAGTTGCGTAGAATTGCAAGTGGATGGGGTTGCCGGGTGTGAAGGAAAGGCCCAGGTCGGCAAAGGGGATGGCAAACTCAATGCCGCTGCCATCGGCAAAGGCTACGTGGTCGCCGATCAGGGCACCCCCGCCGACGCCGCCCCAGTTGGAGCCGCCGCCGGTGTTGTAATCGCTGCCGTTCCAGGTCCGTAATTCGGTCCAGCCGTTGTCGTAAAATGCACAGCAATCGCGGCCCACGATGTTGCCCCGGATGACAAAATCGGGGATGATGCGGTAGGGCAAGGTGATCGGTGTCGTGCCGCTATTGGCGTGGGTGGCGGTGTAGGCCAGGGTGATGGCGTTGCCCCAGGGGTCTTGTGGAGCCGCGCCGCCGGTAGCCGTATACCGCCCTGTGGCGAGCACCAGGCCAAAGGAGCCGCCGGATTGGGTGTGGGAAAAAGCCGGGGAGGAGACCAGAACGTACAGATTCTGTGTGTCATTGGTGACGTACAGGCTTACTACGTCGGTCCACCACGTTCCTTCCCAATCCGCAGGTCCCGGTGAGGCCAGGTCGCCGGCAGGGTCCGCGGTCAGAGGAGGACCATAGGCAGTGTCGTACAGGCCGTCCAGGGTGGCAGCATCGGCCCAGACGGTAGGCACGATCATGGCTGCCAGCAACAAGACGCCCGCCAGGGTGGCGGCGAATAGAACAACCCCAAGCTGAGAAAGATAAACTCGGTGCATAAGCAAGCCCTCGCTGCAAAGAGATTGATTGTTACTCTGCCGGCGATTGGCTGTATCGTTTGCGCTCAGCCACTTGATCCAGCCGGGCTTCGAAATCCTTGATAGCTGCATCCTGTAGGGCGTGATCCTGAAGGCGTTTTAGCTCCGAAATGTCGTCGATAGTCTCCAACTGTCGGGCCAGCGCATCCACCCGCAAGGCGGGCAAGCCGAAACGCACCTCCAAGATGTGGAGAATGCTTTCGCGCAAGGTTCGTCTGGCCCCTTCCATTTGCCCCATTTGGATACCTTGCTGAATACCCTGCTGGATGCCTTGCTGAATGCCTTGCTGGATACCTTGCTGAATACCCTCTTCGATCCATTCTTCGATAAACGTTGCTCCTCTCATTTGCTCCAACTCCTCTCGAAAGAACCGCCACAGAAACTCTTTATCAAAGTACCGCGCCCCGATGGTGACGGCCAGGGCAAAGAGATCTGCCCGCTTCTTGTCATCCGGCTCGGCCCAGATCAGCTCACGCTCCCTGGCCAGGATCTTTTCGTCCGGCTCGCGGACCAGCATCACCAACAGAGGGGCCAGTTCTCGGTACTTGCCGCTGCGGATGTCCTCTTCATAGTGCCACAGTTTGAGCACCGGATACCGGAAGTGGTTGACTTCCCGATCCCCCAGTCGCACTACATACTCGTCGGGGATAGGAGATTGTCGGGGGCGCAGGTACAGGGCCAGGGTGATCACCGGCAGATCAAATTGCTCGATCAGTGCTCCGTGGTAACTGCACATCCGTCGGGGGAAATCGGCGGCGTGTTCCAACTGGAATTCCAGGTGTAACAAATACTCCTGCCCCGCGTGTTCGATGCGATGGAGAAAATCCACACGCCGGGTCGGCAGGGAGAGTTCAACATTTTCCAGTGTGCCGAGCAGGCGGATGGGGACGCCGGGAAAGGCCAGCCGCAGGAGCAGATCGGCGTAGTTACGGGCGATGATTTTGAGTGTGCGGTCAAAGATGTTGATCTTGGTCATCCACCCCCTCCACCATCACAAGGCATCATTGCCGGTTCGAGTATAACACAAGGCCGCGCAGGTGTCAAAGAGATCTTGCGCCGGACCGGAGGGTTGCTTAGAGGAACGTGAAAACACAAAAATCGTTTGGTGTTTCCTCGAGGGACGATGACCTGGATGATCAGGCGGCCAAAACCAGCGTAGCGTAGTAGTACATCACCGGAGCGACGAACAGCAAGCTGTCGATGCGGTCGAACATCCCGCCGTGGCCGGGGATGAGGGCGCTGAAATCTTTGACGCCCATCTGCCGCTTGACCATAGATTTAGCCAGGTCGCCAAAGGGAGCCACCGTTGCCACCAGCGCGCCCAGGGCCAGACCGTGGAGCCAGGGTAGGTCCACCAGCCAGTATCCCAGCAGCGCCGTCGCAGCTACCCCGCCGAGCCAGCCGCCGATGGTCCCTTCCCAGGTCTTTTTGGGGCTGAGGTAAGGGGCGCAGGGGTGCTTGCCCACGGCCTTGCCCACAAAATAGGCCGCCGTGTCGTTGATCCACGTCACCAGGAACATGAGCACCAGCCAGCGCGTACCCACCCCCAGGTCAAAAGGGGGGGAAAGATCGCGGAGCAGGACGAAATGGCCGATGAGCCAACCCAACCACAAAGCTGTGCCCAGGGTCAATGCCCAGCTCTGGGTAGGGTGACCCTGAGGGGGGCGCAACAGCTGCCAGGTCAACGTGCCCATCACCGAGACGGCCAACGCCGGGCCGAGCAGATCCCGTTCGGGGAAGCGGGCGACCACCAGCAGGAGGGCGATGACGATGGCCGTTGCCGGCAGGGAGGGCCGATACCCGCCCTTTTCCATGAGCAAGAACATCTCATAAGCAGCGCGGACGGCAACGACAAACATCGCCCCGGTCAGCAGCCAACCCCCGGCATAGGTCAGACCGAACACGACGGGGATCAGGACGACCGCGCTCAACACCCGGCTGCGGAGCATCTATTCTTCGTCCTCCTCGTCGAATAGGAAATCGTCCTCTTCTTCCTCGTCGGGGACTTCGTAGGGAGAGCCGTAATCGTCCTTGATGCCCCCGAACCGCCGATCCCGTTGGCTGTAGGCCACCAGGGCTTCGTACAGCTCCTCACGGCCAAAGTCGGGCCAGAAGGTAGGGGTGATGTAGTACTCCGAATAGGCAGATTGCCACAGCATGAAGCCGCTGGTGCGCAGTTCGCCGCCGGTGCGGATGATCAGATCGGGGTCGGGCTGACCGGCGGTGTACATGTGGGCCGAAAGCAGTTCCTCGTCCACCTCCTCGGCGGGGATGCCTTTGCGGATGATTTCGCGGACGGCATGGACGATCTCGTCGCGCCCGCCGTAATCAAAGGCGACGTTGAGCACGATGCGGTCGTTGTTCTTGGTCAATTCAATGGCATCCAGGACCTCTTTTTGCAAGCGTGGGGGAAGCCGTTCCAGACGCCCGATGTGGCGCAGCTGGACACCTTGTTTGTGTAGTTCTTTCAGCTCGCGCCGGATCATGCGTTCTAGGATGCGGAGCAGGCCCCGGACCTCGCGCTTGGGACGGGTCCAATTTTCCGTGGAAAAGGCCCAGATGGTTAGGATTTCGATGCCGAATTCTACGCTCGCTTCTAGGATAGGACGGAGATTTTCCGTCCCGGCGCGATGCCCGGCCAAGCGGGGAAGACCGCGTGCTTTGGCCCAGCGACCGTTGCCGTCCATGATCATGGCCACATGGCGTGGCCCGTTTTCGATCTTGGTTTCCGCCATTTCCCACCAGGCCCTTATATCTCAAGAATTTCGGCCTCTTTGCGTTTGCCGATTTCGTCAATCTCGGCGATGAATTCGTCGGTCATTTCCTGGACTTTGTCCTTGCCCCGATAAAAGTCGTCCTCCGAGATTAGCTTCTCTTTCTCAAACTCTTGCAGGTCCTTGAGGGCATCGCGGCGCAGGTTGCGGATTGCTACTCGTGCCTCTTCTACGCGTCGGGCGACCACTTTGACCAGTTCCTTGCGCCGTTCCTCCGTCAGTCGGGGAATGCTCAACCGGATCAGCTTCCCGTCGTTCATAGGCGTCAGCCCCAATTCCGATTTAAGGATGGCCCGCTCAATGTCCGGCAGAGCCGAAGGGTCCCACGGGCGGATGACCAGCAGGCGTGGTTCCGGGGCGGCAATGCTGGCCATTTGGTTGAGCGGCGTCAGGGTCCCGTAGTATTCGACCGGGAGCTTCTCCACCAGGGCCGGGGAAGCCCGCCCGGTGCGGATGCCCATTAGGTCGCTTTGCAATACCTCGACAGATTTGGTCATGCGTTCTCGCAATTCGTCCAGCACTTCATCAATCATCGTTTTCCTCCTACCGGAAATTCACCAGATCCCACTTCCTTCGGCCTACGGTCCGACGGACCGTAGGCTGCGCCGGGTGGGATTGGGATCCGCCGAGGGCAAGGTAGGGTTTGGCCCCGAACTCACCGCCGACCGATGTCACCGTTCAGTAGCGAATGATGGTCCCGACTTCTTGCCCCAACACTGCTTTGCGCAGTGCATCGGGCTGCCACAGGTCCAGCACGACGATGGGCAAGTGGTTGTCCATGCATAGGGAGATGGCGGTTGAATCGAGCACTTTGATCCGCATGTTCAGAGCATCAATGTAGGTCAGGTGATCGAACCGCCGGGCCTGGGGGTCTACCATCGGGTCGGTAGCGTAGACGCCGTCCACTTTGGTCGCTTTGATCAGCAGATCGGCGTCAATCTCCATTGCCCGCAGAGCCGCGGCGGTGTCGGTGGTAAAGTAAGGGTTGCCCGTTCCTGCCCCCAGGATCAGTATTCGCCCTTTCTCCAGGTGGCGGATGGCCCGCAGGCGGATGTACGGTTCGGCCACGGCCCGCATCTCAATGGCGGTCTGGACGCGGGTAGGCAGCCCCATGCGTTCCAGGGCATCGGCCAGGGCCAGGGAGTTGATAACGGTGGCCAACATGCCCATATGGTCGGCGGTGGCCCGGTCCATGCCGTGGGACATGCCGATCTGTCCACGCCAGATGTTGCCCGCGCCCATGACGATGGCGATTTCTACATCCAGGTCCCGAATCTGGCGGATTTTGGCCGCCACTTGGGTTGCCATATCGGGGTCAACTCCAAACCCCTGGGGACCGGCCAGGGATTCGCCTCCCAGTTTGAGCATCACGCGCCGGTAGCTCACAGCGGCCATGGTCACCTCACCGTTGAAAAAGGTCGGCGGTTATTCGCCGCCGACCTCAAAACGCACAAAGCGTCGAACGACAATGTTTTCCCCTAGTTGGGCGTTCTTTTGCTGGACCAGTTCCCTGATGGTGATGGCCGTATCCTTGATGAAGGGCTGCTCCATCAAGCAGACTTCTTCGTAGAATTTTTTGAGTTTGCCTTCAACGATCCGCTCCAAAATATGCTCCGGTTTACCCGAATCTTGCATCTGCGCTCGGTAGATGGCCTTTTCCGCTTCCAAAACATCCTCCGGGATGTCTTCGGGGGTCAGGTAGATGGGCCGAGCGGCCACGACCTGCATGGCCAGGTCGTGGACCAACTGGGCGAATTCATCGGTCCCGGCGGCGAAATCGGTTTCGCAGTTGACCTCAACCAGGGCGCCAACGCGGTCCCCGGCGTGGATGTAGGCTCCTACGCGGCCTTCTTTGGTTTCGCGCTTGGCCCGCTTGGCAGCAGCGGCCATCCCTTTTTCTCGGAGATAGGTCACGGCTTTGTCAAAGTCGCCGTCGCTGTGCTGTAGCGCCTCTTTGCAATCCAACACGCCGGCGCCGGTCGCCTGGCGTAGTTCTTTGACCATTTGTGCAGTAATGGTTGCCACGTTCGTTTCCTCCCCGATTCATCTGATTCTCAGGGCCTGTCGGCTCCTGGATAGTGTGCAGGTTATCGCTCCTCCTCCGGTTCTTCTTCTTGATATTCCTCTTCTTCAAACTCAAATTCGCCGGAGCGTAGTTTAGCCAGGGTGGCTTCACCCAGGTATTTTTCGTCCTCGGCGACTTCTTGGTCGGCCTGCAACGCCTCGCGGATTTGTTGTCCTTCTAGAACGGCGTCGGCAATGTAATCTACGATCAGTTTGATGGCGCGGATGGCATCATCGTTGGCCGGGATCACCAGGTCTACCGGGTCGGGATCGCAGTTGGTGTCCACCATGGCGATCACGGGGATTTTGAGGATGTTGCCTTCTTTGACGGCAATGGCCTCGCGACGCACATCTACAACAAAGAGCAGGTCGGGCAAGCGGGTCATGTTTTTCAGACCACCCAATCGCCGGTTCAATTTGGCGATGAGTTGCTCCAGTTTGAGGGCTTCTTTTTTGGTCAGCCGTTCAAAGTCCCCTGCTTCGCGGCGTTGTTCCAGTTCCAGAAGGTAGCTGATCCGCTGCCGGATGGTCTGCCAGTTGGTCAGCGTGCCGCCCAGCCAACGTTGATTGACGTAGGGCATGTTGCACCGTATGGCCGCGTTGGCCAGGTTCTCTTGGGCCTGTTTTTTGGTGCCGACAAAGATGATGGTTCCCCCTTCTGCGACGGTATCGCGCACCAGGTTGTAGGCTTGTTCCAGGCGGACGATGGTCTGTTGTAGGTCAATGATGTGGATGCCGTTCCGTTCGGTAAAGATGAACGGTTTCATTTTGGGGTTCCAGCGTTGGGTACGGTGGCCGAAATGCACTCCCGCTTCCAGGAGTGCTTTCATGGTAATGTGGGACATGGGTTTTCCTCCTGTTTCTGTTTTTCCTCCACCCCCTTCGCCCCGGTTGGGAACCGACGCCGCCTTTAGGTCGGCACCCCCCTTCCGGTCTGAGGGTGTGTGAGATTCTCCGGGCGGGCCGTCTCCCGCCCGGAGCGGAAGTATAGCATAGACCGGGGCATTGCGCAAATCGTCTTAACGCTTCCGCCGGGGGTTTACCTTTTGTCGGGGAATGGGCTATTTTCCGTTGAGTAGGTATTCAACGGCCCGTTGTAGTTGTGGGTCCCGCCCCTGGGCGCGGTCGTCGTCGGTGGGGATCACGACCAGGTCGGGTGTCAGGCCCTGGCCGTGGATCTGGTGGCGATTGGGGGTCAGCCATTTGGCCGATGTGATATGGACGGATGAGCCATCGCTCAGGTCAAAGACCGATTGGACCGAGCCTTTGCCAAAGGTCTGTTCGCCGATGAGGATGGCCCGTTGGTGATCCTGCAGCGCACCGGCGACGATCTCGGATGCGCTGGCCGTGCCGCCGTCCACCAAGAGGACCAGAGGGCCTTCGGTGTAGCTCCCCCGCCGGGAAGCAGAAAAGGTCCTTTCGTCTTTGCCCTTTTCCTGTTGGTAGACAATGACGCCTCCGTTCAGAAACTCGCTGGCGACATCTAGGGCGGCGACGAACAAGCCGCCGCCGTTGCCCCGCAGGTCTACGATGAGGCGGGTCATGCCTTGCTCCTTTAGGTCTTGGATGGCTTCTTTGAGTTCTTTGGCCGTGCGCTCGCTAAAGAGCATGATACGAATGTAGCCTATGCCTTCGCCCTCTTCCAGCATGTGCCATGTGACGGAAGGGGACGGGATTTCCTGGCGGGTGATTTCGACTTGGACGGGATCTGCGACGCCTTCACGTCGCAGAGTCAAGCGGACGACGGTCCCTACTTCGCCGCGGATCAGGTTCACCACATCGTCTACCGTCGTTGCGGGGGTGATCGCGGTGTCATCTACTTTGAGTAGGATGTCGCCTTTTTGGACACCGGCCTGGGCGGCCGGCAGGTCTGTCATTGGTTCTAGGCGGATGTTGCCCTCTGGATCCTGGTAGATGTAGGCTCCGATGCCGCCGAATCGACCGCTCAGGTCTTCTTTTTCTCGCTGGCGCGGCTGGGGTTCCAGGAAGATGGTGTAGGGGTCGTCCAGCGTTGCCAGTGCGCCCCGAATGGCACCCCATACAACCTCGTGCATAGGGGGGATGTCGCCCAAAAAGCTCTCTTCAACGTGATGCCACGCCTCCCAAAAGATGCCGAAGGCCGTTGCTTCCTCGTTGTCGGCCGTTTGATCGTGCATCAACCACCAGGTAAAACCGACGCCCGCTGCAAACGCGCCGATGACCATGGTGGTAATTAACAGGGCCAAAAGGATTGTGCCGATAACCCGGTTTCTCATTTTGTTTTCGCCGTTTGTTCCTGTTTTTGGATGGTAATCTGCTCCCCCGGTTGGAGGATGTGGACGTGGGTCGTCGGCGCCAGGTGTTGAGCGTGGTTGGCAAAGGTATACGGCGGGATGCTCATGTGAGGGACCGAGTCCCAGAATAGGTTGGGGCCGGGCAGTCGTAGAGAGCCCCAGTGGATGGGGATGGCGATGCGGGGCCGGAGCCGTTGCAACGCCTGGGCTGCCGTCAGCGGTGTGAGGTGGCCCGCGCCGAGGCGGTGGCTGTAGCCCCATACCGGCAGGAGGGCAACGTCCAAATCAAACTGTTCGCCGATCTCGCGCATTTCGGCAAAGAGGTCGGTATCTCCGGCAAAATAGAAGGCAAGTTGGTTGCGCATCACGTAGCTCAGACAGGCGGACATGGGGCGCGGAATTGAGAAGGCGTTGGCATGGTTGGCCGGAAGGGCGACGATCTCAACATCGCCGATACGCACCGTATCCCCTTCGACTACTTCTTGGACCTCAACACCGGCCCAGCGTTTCAGGTAACGACCGCTGCCTTTGGGCGCGATGACGGTGGTCGTGGCAGCAAGTTTGCGCAGAGAGGGCAGATCGGTATGGTCGTAATGCAGGTGAGAGAGCAGGATCACATCCGGCGGGCATTCAGGTAGCAGCTTGGGTACGGGGTTGCGACCGTGCCGCCGCAAAAAGAGGACACGGTTCCGCAGGATGGGATCGGTCAGGAGGCAAACCCCTCCCATGTCTACCAAGACGGTTGCATGGCCGATGTAGCTGATCTGTGCCAACGCGAAATACCCTTTCCCTCATGCCTGGTTTCGTTCTGCATTATAGTCCCTTGCGGGGTTCTTGTCAATCCCCCGGCAACAACTCTCAGTATGCAGTATGCAGTATGGATTTTGTAGTATATAACCCAAGTTGCCACCCACAGGAAGCTGACACTGAGGGCGATGATGAAGAACACGACTTTCAGTGCAAAACCTGCTGCGGTGACAGCGCGAATGGGCTTGCAACATTGGTTCAAGCAGACTGCCGGAGGTTTCTGTCCTCTTACGGAAGTAATGTTGCAAGAAGCTGGTCCAGGGCGGGAAAGGACGCTTTGAACTTTTCTTGCGCATGGGCTGCAATGAGATCTGGCAGGCCTCTTGCAGCAGGTCCTCCAAGTAGTAGTTGTTGTAGGCCCGATCGGCATAGACGGTTGAATGGGGAGGCAGATCGAAGAGGCCGAGGCCACTGACGTCACCGCAGGAGCCCGGCGCGAGAAAGAACTCGACGGGCCATCCCTCTGCCGTGACCAGCAGATGGAGTTTGAGGCTGTAGGAGTAGCGTCGCTTGCCGGGGATGTAGCCCCGATAGGCCTCACCCTGGTAGACCCTGGCCCGCGAGATACAGATGTTGTCACAGACAGGAATAGGGAAGGTATCGATACTGTAGATGCAATCTGCATTCAGGTCCTTCCAGACCTCGGCCAGGCAGGCGAAAAGGGTAAGGAACAGGGGCTTGACATGTTGGAGATGTAGCGGGGTTCAGCAAGCCAACGGCAAGCTTGGGACCGGTTTCCGCCGAAGCAGAAAGCAAGCAGCTACCAAGGCAGTGGTCATGACCTCGGCATCGCTCACACGGCACTGAGGATCTTCGTGATGATTCATGGCTTCCAAAAGGAAGAGTATTATGATCAGTTCGTCCATGGATTCCTCCGGCTTTGGTTGTTAGTTTGGTCGCCTACAACTATAGCCAAGAATCCACGGATTTTCCAGTTTGATTGCCCAAGGTAGCAACTTGGGGTGATTGTACCACAGACCCGAGATTTCGCTTATTCACGTGTCCACTTTCTCGGGGAAAGATCGGTCGTTCTCGCAATCAATACCCTCACCACCCGCACAGCACGGTAATCTTGATCCACCTCCTCAACCAAGATCATCACTGCTCACAAGGGAAGCGTAAGCATCAATACGTTCAAACAGCCTTACAAACTCATGAACCATTTCACCCTTGGGGTCGTTAAAGATGAACAAACCCTCTGTATAGTACTCATTATCGTCTGGGTCAAATGCATTAACAACCCAAATCATATATCGGCGATCAATGATTACGAACGTAGCTGGTGTGAAAGGACGAGACCGTTTTAAGCTCACAAACTCAGGTTGCTTTGTTCCTATTTCAGTCAATTGCTTGTAATGTCTCATCAAAAGAGGATCGTGTAGATCCGCTAGGTTGCAGTTTGGGGGTATCTGAATAATTCGCTTGAACTTAAATCGATGATGCTCACTGTTCTGAATTTTCCGTAACAAAACGTCGAAATACTTTTGACGCTCGATACTTTGCGCTACAGTGCTATCGAAAGTTAACTCGCTTTCCAGGCGTCTCACAGTACCATAGTTGAGATAAAGAATCTCTCTCTCTGCCAACCTAACCAGTTTGGAAATTTCTTCATAGGCTCTTTGAGCCTCGCCTTTCCCAACCGACACGAAAGAGAACCGCGCATCGAGGCTCTCCGCGAGATCGTTCATTTTAGAATAAGTACTGTCAACACGTTTCAAAGTGCTATTCCAAAACGACATTGAATAAATCGTTACCAACAGAAAAAGAAAACTATTGATAAAAAAAACGAGATAGACGAGATTTTGCCCTTGAAATAAAGGAGGTGCAAGTGCTTCAATCACAGGTCCGGCAATAATGCCCAATATAGCGGAAGTCACAGATAAAGCCACAGACGGCCATGGTTGCCTCTTGAACCAACGCAAAGACGGCTTCATTGTCACGACTCCTCTACTGACTTAGACAACGACACGGCAGACAAACCACAGCAAAGGACCATCGGGCCAACCCGGTCTCATCCGCAGATCGGAGTGGGAAACACAGGAGCAGCGGACCGAAAGGAGACCAACACTCCGCCGGGGAATTCGCCTCCTGAACGCGCTAAACATCACCCAGTAAGCTCATCATAACACGAACCGTTGAAAAAGTCAAACCCTGCCAATTTCCCATGTACCAATCGGCGGTCCGTCGGAGTCCGCAAGTGAGCCGATCCCCGGCGTACCGCCGAGGATGACAACGCCCGGCGGTTCGCGCCGGGGGGATGCCAAGTCACCCTTTTCGGGCCTGCGGCCAAGCGTCTGTGGAGGCGAAAGCATCCGCCTCCGACGACCTGCCACCAGGGCGGGTTGAGGCCCGCGTCGGATGACGTTCCGGCGTCCGAGAAGGGATTGTTGTTAGTTGCCAAACGGAAAGAGTGTGGTATAATGGCCTTGACAGTCGTCACCTGCGCCCTCGGAAAGGGCCGGGGGCGGTGTTTTTTTGTTATCGGACCGGGCGACAAGGAGAAGAACCATGTCAACACGCCAAGAGCAAGAGGTCACGCTGGCCCGGACGCTGGGCCTGTTTGACGCGGTGATGATCGGCGTAGGCGCCATGATCGGCGCGGGGGTTTTCGTCCTAACCGGTATTGCCGCCGGGGAAGCCGGACCGGCGGCGATCATTGCCTTCGCTCTGAACGGTGTCGTCACCCTGTTCACGGCCTTTAGCTACGCCGAGCTGGCCTCGGCCATCCCGGAAGCGGGTGGAGGGTACTCCTTTGTGCAAAGGGCCATGCCGGGTGCTGTAGGGTTCCTGGCAGGGTGGATGCTGTGGTTTGCCTATACGGTGGCCTGTGCCCTCTATGCTGTAGGCTTTGGCGGTTATTTCATTGAGCTACTGGGGAGTTACTGGCCGACGGCATACGACCTGTTGGTGGGGACCTTGGGGCATCGGTGGGCCGTCTCCCTGGTGACCTTCCTCATCAGTGCTTTCTTTATCACCCTCAACGTGTTGGGGGCCGATGTGACCGGCAAGGCGGAAAATGTCGTCACCGTGACCAAGATCACCGTCTTGGGCGTGTTTATCGCCTTTGGCTTGGTGGCCCTCTTTCGGCGGCCCGATGCCTTTTCCGCCTTTTCTCCCATGTTCCCCAAAGGGTTCGGCGGTGTTGTCGTAGCCATGGGGCTGACCTTCATCGCTTTTGAGGGCTATGACCTGATCGCCACCGTCAGCGAAGAGGTCAGGGACCCGATCAAAAACATCCCCAAAGCTACCTTTATCTCCCTGGCGATTGCGGTGACGATCTATCTGCTCATCCTGCTGGTTTCCATCGGTGCGGTAGACCCGACCAAGTTTGAGGTGTACGGCAAGACGGTAGACCAATTGCCCGCCGAAATGGAGATCCACGAGCCGGTGGACCCCAACGATCCGGCGATCAACACCTCTTGGGAGGTGTTGGGCATCTACAAAGAGACCGGCATTGTCCGCGCCGCCGAGAATTTCATGCCCAAGTTCGGCGTGGCCCTTATCGTGTTCGGCGGCCTTTTTTCCACCATGTCGGCTCTGAACGCCAGCGTGTTGGCCTCCTCGCGGGTGGGGTTCAGCATGGGCCGGGAACGGATGTTGCCCCCGGCCCTGGGCGCCATCCACCCCAAACGGCGCACACCCCACGTCGCGGTCCTGAGCACCGGCTTGATCATCGTCGCCATGGCCGTCCTGCTGCCGGTGGAGGTGGTCGGCTCCGGGGCCAGTCTGATGTTCCTCCTCTCCTTCGCCTTGACCAACCTGGCCATGATCATGATCCGGAAGCGGGAACCGGACCTGCAACGGGGCTACAGAGCACCCCTTTTCCCCTTACTGCCCATCCTGGGCATCGTCTGCAACCTGGGGTTGGCCGTCTACCAATTCACCTTCCAACCGATGGCGTGGTATGTGGGCCTGGTTTGGGTGGGGCTGGGTGTGATCGTTTTTGTGGCCTATACCCGCCGCGCCGGAGAGGCCGAAGAGGCTCTGCCGGTCAAAATCCTCCACGAAGAGCGATTGGTCCCCAAAGAGTACCGAGTTCTCATCCCTCTGGCGAATGAGGAGCAAGCGCGAATGCTGGGCATCCTGGGCGCGGCCATCGCCCGCATCCACGACGGTGAGGTATTGGCCTTGCACGTGGTCCGCGTGCCGGTGCAGCTCTCCATCTCCGACGGGCGGATGTTCCTGCGGGAAGGCAAACCGATCCTGGACGAAGCCATCCGCCAGGCCCGCCAGATGGATGTCCCGGTCCACACCATGATCCGCCTGGACCGCCATATCGGGCGGGCCATTATCGAGACCGCCCGCGAACGCAAAGTGGACCTGATGATCATGGGTTGGCCGGGACATACCGATAGCCAACACCACGCCTTTGGCAGCGTAATCGACCTGGTCGCCGTGGAACCGCCCTGTGACCTGGCCGTCGTCCTCTTCCGAGAAAGACGGGAACCCCGGCGCATCTTGGTTCCGGCTGCTGGAGGAGCAAACACCCGTTTGGCCATTCGCCTGGCCATTGACCAGGCCCGCAGTTTTGCCCTGCGCAGCGGCCAAGAGGCTGTCGTTACGCTCTTGTATGTCTGCACCCCGGCGGACGCCGGCCCCGAAGCGCGGGCCAAGGGGTTTGAACTGATGCGCAACCTGGCGGCGGGCTATGACTACCCCTTGGAAGTGGAGGTGCTGGCCGCCGATGATGTGGTAGAAAGCATTGTGGCCGAAGCGGCCAATCACGATCTGCTCGTCATCGGCGCGACGGAGGAGCGTCTGTTTGACCAAGTCCTGATGGGCACGATCCCGGAGCGGGTTGCGTTGCAGGCCCCGGTGACGGTGATGATGGTCAAGCGATACAAAGGGCCGGTGCGCTATTGGCTCCGCCGGAGGCTTTCCTGGCTCCTGGCCCTGGGTGAAAGGCGCCGCTCCCGGAAGCAAGGGTGAGCGGGGTAGGGCAAGTACATTTAGAGTTTCGCACCGCAGAAAAAGGGCACCGAGCAAAAGAGGGGGGAACGATGACGGTGATCAACCGACTGGCTTCTGCCTTGGGGAGACGCGATGACGTTCCCAACCAGGAACTTGCCGAAGAATTGGTGGAACGCAAGGCGGCGGAAGACATCAAAGAGTTGGTCGTCAACCTACGAAACCGTGATCGCAAAATACAGAGCGATTGCATCAAGGTTTTGTACGAAATCGGCTATCGGGACCCGTCGCTGATAGCCGATTATGTAGACGAGTTTCTCGCGCTCCTGGGCAGCCGGAACAACCGGTTGGTTTGGGGAGGGATGAGCGCCCTCGCAACTATTGCGGAACATACGGCCCCTGTGCTATACGAGCACAGGGCGGAAATACAAGCAGCGATAGAAAACGGCTCGGTGATCACGGTGGATCGGGGCATCAAGGTACTGTCCACCGTTGCCGCACAAAAAGACGAGTACCGGACCGAGATTTTCCCCTACCTGCTTGACCATTTGCGCCGTTGCCGTCCAAAGGATGTGGCGCGTGATGCGGAAGCAATATCGTCGGCGGTCAGTCGGGAGAACAGAACGGAATTCATCCGGGTCCTAGAAGCAAGACTGCCCGATTTGCAGCCTTCGCAAGCCAAGAGGGTGAAAAAAGTGCTGACGGCAGCCCAGAGGTTGTAGGGTAGACGGCCGGAATCCTGGAATCCTGATTGCGCAAAATGCAAATTTGCCAAATCGTCCTGCCTATGCTACAATGCGCCCCATGCTCGCCGATGTTACGCAATGATGGTAGAAGCATTGCAGGCGGAGGACCGGAGATGAACCCCGCGTCCGGTTTGGTGTTCTGGCCGAACCGGGCGACGGGGCATTTTCGCGTTATCTAGGAGATGTGGGACGGAAAGGAAGGATAGCTGCAGGAGGGTACATGGAAGAGAAGATGAATCCAATCGTTCAGGGATTGACCGAGTTGCTGGAGGGAAAGACGGGGGCCTGGATCCTCAATGTACTGATCGTTATCCTGGTGATCGCCAGTCTCTTACTCCCTCCCGTCTCGGCCCAGGAGCGGATCTTGGATGCGGGATACACCGCGATTGACAAGGATGAAGGCGGCTCTGTGGTAGACCCCGACGGAATGCAGGTGACAATCCTGCCGACGGGCATGGAAAAGGACATCAAGATCAAAGAAGAACAGGTCCCCATGGTCCGCTTCCTGGAAGGCTCGGCGGGCAAGGAAATGAAGGAAGCGGCGGCAGCCATTCCCCCTCATTTGCAGGCCAAAAGCCCCGTTTACCAAGTGAGTGTCAAAGGCCCTATGCCGACCGATGTCGTCGTCAGCGTGCCCATTCCCAATGCTGCCGAACCTTATGAGACTCTGTCGCTCTACAACTGGACGGGAGAAGAATGGGAATTCGTCCCTTCGCAGTTGATCGTTGAGGACGATCTCCTTGAATCCCGGCTGGATTATGTGCCTTCGGCCTTTGCCGCTTTCCAGTGTGGGGCACAACCGCCCCGCGTCAGTGCGGAATTGCCCGACTATGTCTCCTTGCCGGATCTGGGCGAGCGAGCACTGGCCGAGTTGAACCCCCTGGGCTACTACTTGGGGGACCACAATGACATCACCGGCAACTTGGGCAACCTGCCCGGCACAGATGGACAGGAAACATACCTGGTCCTGCCCACCTTGCGTAACTGGTACGATGACGGCATCGTGCGCAGTGACCTGGTAGATAACATGTTGGTCATCCCCGAATCCCGCGATGAGCACATTCAGAACATCGTCAACCTGGTTGTGGCCGAAATGTATGCCGGGATTGACATTGACTACCGGGGGATCAACCCCGACCTCCGGGAACAATTCACCGATTTCATCACCAAATTGGCCATCCAGCTGCACAACAAAGGCAAAAGGCTCACCATCCATGTAGAGGAGCCGGTCCAGATCGCCGAAGACCGCTGGGAAACAGGAGCCTACGATTGGAAGGCCCTGGGCCGGGTGGTGGACGGCTTCAAATTCCCGGCCTTTGTGGATCCGGCGGCCTATGCGCCCGGCGGCAAAATGGAAGCCCTGTTGTGGTGGGCCGTGGGGGAGGTTGAGCGGTATAAACTCCAGCCTGTGCTTTCGGCGCGCAGTGTGGAGAACGCGGGAGGAGTCCTGATTGAGCATACCTACCGCGACGCCCTGGCCAAGTTGAGCAAGGTAGCCGTACAGCAGGGAGATTCCTCCCTCATCCCCGGCGAGCAGGTGACGGTGGGGCTGGATACGGCGGGCGTGCAATTTGACCCCGCCATCGGCCAGTACTGGTTTACCTATGTGGATGAGGCCAGCGGTCAGCAAAGGACCGTTTGGTTGGAAGATGCCAGCAGCTTGAGCCACAAATTGGACCTCATGAGCCGCTTCAACCTGGGCGGTGTGGCGGTGCGGGCCATGTGGGATGAGGGGAACGACCCTCGCGTTTGGAACGTTGTCGGCGAGTACCAAGCCTCGGCCCAGGCAGCCCCCCCGCCCGTGGAAAGCAACTTTTCGGTGGTCTGGCGCATTGAAACCGAAGACGGACAGGTTACGGAACAGGTGACGGGCCTGGACCAGCGGAGCTTCACCTGGACCGCGCCCGACCGGCCGGGCCGGTATGCCATCGGCGTTTCCATCGTCGCCAACGACGGCCAGACGGTGGCCGGGGCGCAGCGTGTCGCCCTTGTGGTGGAGGAACCGACCCCAACGCCGACTCCTACCCCCACGCCCACCCCTGTTCCGACTCTGACCCCGACGCCGTTGCCTTCTCCTACCCCGCAACCCACGGCAACGCCCAAGCCGACGCCTAAACCCAAAAAATCATCGGGGAAAAAGAGTTCCTCCTCATCGGGGGGCGGCACGAGCTACCCCGCACCCAACACCAACTTTGGCTACGGCATCCAAGCGCACATGGTCCACAACGGCCAAGCCGGTATCGTGATGGCCAAGGTCAAAGACCTAGGCTTTGGCTGGGTCAAACAACAGGTTGAATGGAAGCATTTTGAACCGGCCAAAGGCAACTACCAATGGGGTGCGTTGGATGAGATCGTCGACGCGGCCAACGGCGCGGGTGTCAAGATCCTGTTCAGCGTCGTCAACGCGCCCCTTTGGGCACGGACCGGGCAGGACACAAGCGTGGGTGGCCCCCCCAACAACCCCCAAGACCTGGCCGACTTTTTGGGAGCCATGGCGGGCCGCTACTGTAATTCCAGCGTCAAGGCCATTGAGGTTTGGAACGAACAGAACCTGCACTACGAATGGGGCAACATGAAGATCGATCCGGCGGCCTACATGAACCTGCTCAAACCAGCGTACAAGGCCATCAAAGCCGTTTGCCCCAAGATGATCGTCGTCAGCGGCGCGCTGACGCCCACCGGTGCGCCGCCGCCCAAAGCCATGGACGATGTGGCCTACCTGGACGGCATGTACAAAAACGGCCTCAAAAACTACAGCGACGCCATTGGCGCCCACCCTAGCGGCTACAATGTGGCCCCCTGGGTCAAAGGTGGGCAGGATGCTTGCGACTTTATCACCCAACAAGGTTCCTCCTTCCGGGGGCCGTGCCAAACGTTGCACCGTTCCTGGAGCTTCTACGGCACGCTGCATCAGTACTACAACGTAATGAAAAAGTACGGCGACGGCAAGAAAAAGATCTGGCCCACCGAGTTCGGTTGGGCAACCAACTGGATCGGCGACCCCAACTACGGCTATGCGCAGGACAACACCCGCCAAGAGCAGGCCGAGTGGACGGTCAAAGCCTATCAGCTGATGAAGCAGTGGGGGTTTGTCGGTGTCGCCTTCCTCTGGAACCTGAATTTTGCCGTCGTCGCTCCGGGTACGGAAAAGGCCCAATGGGGCATCGTCAACCCCGACTGGACCCCAACACAGACCTATAACGCCCTGAAGAACATGAAAAAATAATGGGGATGATCGGGGCACGGGCGATACCGCCCGTGCCCCGGCGTTAGAGCCACCTAGATTTGGCGAATGAATGGCCGACAGTTAAGTTGTCGTTCCCTATGAACGGCAAGACCCGACAGGAAAACCCATGACACAGAAAAAACACCAGGAAACCGGCAACGGCAATCGCGGCTTGACCCTTGTGGTCACCTTGCTGGGCATCGGGATCGTCTTGGCCGTCCTTTTCATAGGCGCGGCTTTGATCTTGCGGCTGCTCTCCGAACCGGAGCCAAGACAGGTGGCCGTTTCCCCGACACTGCGACCTACCTTCACCGCCCCTGTCGGAACCGCAACTCGGTCACCGATCCCCACCGTGCCCCCGACGACTTTGCCGGGCGAAGCGACCGCCGTCCCGTCCCCCACCGTGCTGTTCCCCACCGCCGGTCCGCCGCCCTCACCGACGGTACTGTTCCCTACCGCCGGTCCGCCGCCGACGACCGGTGTGCCCCGGCTCACCGCAGCTCCCCCTTCCCCCACCCCGGCGCCACCGACCAATACCCCACGCCCGTCCGGGTCGCCGCCGCGCATGGCCTCCCCCGATTACGGCATTCAGGCTTTTCTTTGGTGGCGGCCCGAAGTAGCCCACCGTGACCTGGGCCTCATCCGCGACGCCGGGTTTACGTGGGTCAAACAATGGTTTGCTTGGCGTGACATTGAAGGAAAAGGCAAAGGGCAATATGACTGGTCCACCGCCGACCGAATCGTAGACCAGGTTGAAGAGTTCGGCCTCAACCTGCTGGTCCGGGTGGATCATGCCCCCGATTGGGCCGGCCCACCGCCGGGAAACATTGACCACTTTACCGACTTTTTGACGGCCATGGCTACCCGCTACAAGGGCCGTGTCTATGCCTACCAAATTTGGAATGAACCAAACCTGGCCCGCGAGTGGGGCAACAAGCCTCCCAACGCTGCCGAATATACCCAAATGTTGAAAAAGGCATATACCGCTCTCAAGGCGGTGGACCCCAACATCATTGTCATTACTGCCGGATTGGCCCCCACCACTGAATTGAGCAAACGGGCCGTACCCGACACCAAGTTCGTCCAGGCCATGTATGACGCCGGGGCCAAACCCTACTTTGACATGCTGGGCGTCCACGGCGCAGGCTACAAAGCTCCGCCGGAGATGGACCCGGCCCAGGTAGCTACCGACCCCAATTACTACAACGTCGGCGACCCCAATTGCCCCGGCGATCCTTGCCGCATCTACTGCTTTCGCCATGTGGAGGACCTGCGGCAGATTATGGTCAATAACGGCGACGCCAACAAACGGGTAGTCGTGCTGGAATTCGGTTGGACGCGGGATGAGCGGCCCGACAGCCCTTACTATTGGCACCGGGTGAAGGATCAGTTTGAGCAAGGGGACTATATGGTCCGGGCCTACAAATACGCCAAAGCCCACTGGCAGCCCTGGATCGGAGTCATGAGCCTGATCTACATGCCCGATGCCCAATGGACGCCGAACGACGAACAATATTGGTGGTCGGTCATGGAGCCGAGCCAGGTAAACGAGCTAAAACTCAAGGCCCCTTACGTGATGCTCTGTCAGTACATCCGCGCCGAACGGGGTTTGGGCAAGTGCCCCTACGCCCCCGATTAGTACGTTCGCTGCCAATCTACCCGATAGCCGCCGGCCACGTTGGGATCAAACTGGATCGGCGTCTGGGTGCTGATGTGATTGCCGTTAGCATCCACCACCACGACGTACCAGACAACGGGGTCGTGGCCGATGGGGATGTTGTACTGACCGATCTCGTTGCCCCCTTTGGTAGCTGCGGGTGGCAGCGTGTTCCACTCGTTGAAGGCCTGCACCAAAACCCCTTCTAAAGGATTGCCCGCAGCATCCCGAACCGTGCCGAAAATGTAGCAGCAGTTGGGATAGGTAGGATCGGCGGCTGCCGGGCCGCCCAATCGGAACTGGTAGGCAGGCGCGGGAACGGGCGTGGGAGGTGGTGCGGCGGTAGGCGAGACCGTCGGCGGGGCGACCGATGGCTCGGTCGGTGAGGGGGGAGCAGTGGACGGCGTATCGGTCGGCTGTGGCGATTCCGGCGTGGTCGTCGGCACGATAACGGTGGGGACAATGACCACATCGGCGGTAGGAGTCGGCGAAGGGGGAATAGGAGAAGGCAGCAAGACGGTCCTGGTGGGCCGGGGTGTCGGCTGAGTGCGAGAAAGGGGCTGGGCACGCAGTGCCTCCCGGCTGGCCATAAAGCCGGTGAAAGCAACGTACATCCCCAAACCCAAGACAAGGAGAACGATGAGGAAACCAAACGCATACCCTTTGTTCATGGCTGCAATGATACCATTGCTGGGAGCAATTGGCAAATCCGGGTAGCCCAATTTGCATTTTTCGTGTAGGGGTGCTATAATAAGCGTCGTCCGGGCGAGTAGCTCAGCTGGCTAGAGCGCATGCCTCACATGCATGAGGTCAGGGGTTCGAGTCCCTTCTCGCCCATTGTCAGTGGAACCGTGGTCGCATGAGGCCGTGGGCTGGGGTGCGCGACCACGGTTTCTTATAGAAGGCGGTGAAACGGCAACGCTGACATGGCCTCTTCAAAACAGGAGCCAGCGCAGGCAACAGAAAGAGGACAGTCTACGACAGATTGGGCACTCTGCTTGGTACGGTGGGGGATCTTTGTCTATCTCCTCGGTATCGTGCTGATCAATCCTCTTGGTTCTCCATCCTTGCCCATCCTTTTCCTTCTGGCTGCGGCTTTCGGCGCGTACAATCTGACAATCACCGTCCTGCTGGCTCTGCAAGCGCTGCTCCGTGCCATCCCGGCCTTTACCCTAATTGCCGATACCCTCTTTGTCTTGGCGATCATCCATCTCTCCGGTGGTGTGGTCAGCCCTTTCTTTTTCCTGCCGCTTTTCCCGATTCTGTCTGCTTCTGTGCGTTTTGGTTGGGAACTAGGGCTGGTGTCGGCGGTGATTTACGGCTTCTCCCTGGCCTTCAGAGAGGTGTTGGGTTGGGAAGAAGGTCGCCCCTTGAGCGATCTGCTGCCCGCCTTTTCGCAGTCCGCGATGTTTGTCCTGGCCGCAGTGGTCGGCGGTGTGGCGGCACAAAAGCCTGCCGCCGACCGAGAAGTCACCCGGTCCGGTCCCCTGGTGCCCGAACGGGTCAAGATGGTTTATGAGCTGGCCTCAACCCTGAGCGCAACTCTCAACTACCAACGGGTGCTGGAGGCTATCTTGGACATTAGCCATTTGGGGTTCGACGAGCTGGGCTATCGCATGGGCGAATCGGCGGCTATGGTCCTTTTGTATGACGAGCACCAGGAACTGTATCCCGCTTCCTACCGCAACCTCATAGTCCCCGAAGATGAAAAACGCAGGATCAAAGGCGTTTCCGGCATCGTGGGCCGGGCCATTGATAACGCCCAGGCCGTCATCGGTGGGTCCCCCGCAAACGATCCGGAGTTGCGCGTCTTTCGTTCCCTGGAGCACTGCAAGTCCATGCTGTGTGTCCCCCTCCGGGCCGGGTTTGAGACCTATGGTGCGGTGCTGTTCGCCTCCGTCAAGCCCAATGCTTACAACCAGGAGCATTTGGATCTGCTGACGATCTTTTGTAACCAGGCTACCATCGCCCTGCAGAATGCCACCTTGTACCAGACCCTGCAGGAGGAGCGGGACAAGATCATTGATCAGGAGGAAAAAGCCCGCCATAAACTGGCCCGCGATCTGCACGACGGCCCCACTCAGGACGTGGCGGCCATTGCCATGCGGCTCAATTTTGCCCGCTTGCTTATTGACCGCGATCCCGCCCGTGCCAGGGTGGAGCTGGCCCGTTTGGAAGACCTGGCCCACCGCACGGTCAAGGAGATCCGGTCCATGCTCTTCACTTTGCGTCCTATCATCTTGGAAACGGAGGGCTTGGTTGCTGCCCTGAACCAGTATGCCGAGAATCTGCGTCAGAATGACAACCTGCCGGTGGAGATCGACGCGGAACAGTACCGCGACTGCTTGGATAGCGAAGCTCAAGGTGTTGTCTTTGCCATCATAGAGGAAGCGGTCAACAATGCCAAAAAGCACGCAGAAGCATCGCGTATCTTGGTGAGACTCGCAGTGCAAGGGGACATTTTTGTTGCCCAGGTCATAGACGACGGCAAGGGGTTTGATGTGCAGGCCGTGGAGGCCAGTTACAGTACGCGGGGCAGCTTGGGGATGCTCAATCTCAAGGAGCGGGCGGAGCTGATCGGCGGCACGCTGACCATTGACTCGGCCCCCGGTCGTGGGACTCGCATCACCCTCATTGTGCCCGTTGAGGAAGAGGTCTGACGTCGGGGGCACTCCTTATGGAGCCGTTGATCCTTTTTGGCAAAGCAGTGCCCCCGCCGGTCGTGTGGGTCGGCATCTCTCTGGTGGCCTATGTGTTGGCGGTCAACGTCTTGTGGGCCACGCGCCGTTGGCGATTCCGGCACACCCTCGCCGGCCGGGTATGGGTGCAAATGGGGCGTTTTGCCTTTTATGTGGGGATTCCCTACCTGGCGTTGGGCGGCTGGCCCCGACCACCTTTCCGCGGCGATCTGGCTCCGGCGGATATGGGGCTGGTCGGGCTGAACGCCGAATGGCCTCCACCCCGCTGGCTGGAAGCGGCGGGCCGGGGAGTGGAGCTGGGGGTAGTCTCTCTGATCGTACTTGCCCTGGCTTGGTACGGTGCACGGCGCATCCCCGGCGGGCAGGCCCTGCGCTTTCCGTACCGGCCGTGGTGGGTGGTGGCGGTCGGTGTCCTTTACGCCCAGGTCCACCGGGCCTTTTACTGGGGGGCAATGGCCCTCGCCGGAGGGTCGTTGGCCCTCGGTATCCTTTTCGGGGTTGCGTTGGTATTTCTGGAATGGTCGCTGAACCCCTCCTGGCGACAAGGCTGGCAGGAGGCCAAAACGGCTTCCGAGCAATGGTTGCAGGCAGCGATGGTCTTGGTTGCTGCCCTGCTCTTCTTCCTCACATACAATTTCTGGGTCTGCTTGGTGGTCCACCTGACACTGGAATCGGTCCTGCGCCGGTGGGGCAGCGTTGCCTTGCAGCTTCCTCCTCGGCAAGGGTACGGCTAACCGGCAGCAACGGCGGCTTTGGTCTCCCAGGCATCCACCGTTTCGCCGCGCAGGAAGCGGTCAATGTCGGCAGCCGCCCGTTTGCCCGCGCCCATGGCCGAAATGACCGTCGCCGCGCCGGTCACAATATCGCCCCCGGCCCATACCCGCGCTTTGGTCGTCCGGCCTGTTTCCTCGTCGGCGACAACGGTCCCCCAACGGGTCCGTTCCAGGTCGGTGGCATCGGTGAAGACCAGGGGGTTGGGCCGCGTGCCCAGCGCCATGATGATCATGTCCACGTCCATATCAAATTCAGAGCCTTCAATGGGTAGGGGACGGCGGCGTCCGCTGGCGTCCGGTTCGCCCAGCTTCATGCGGATACATTTCATGCCCCGCACCCAACCTTGCTCATCGCCGTAGATCTCCACCGGGTTGGTGAGGAAATCAAAGATGATGCCCTCTTCCTGGGCATGGTGCACCTCTTCGGCGCGGGCGGGAACCTCGGCGGCGGAGCGGCGGTAGACAATGTGGACCTCATCCGCGCCCAAGCGCAACGCGCTGCGGGCAGCGTCCATCGCCACGTTGCCCGCCCCGATGACGGCCACCTTGCGCCCCACCTTGACCGGTGTATCCCATTCGGGGAAAAGATAGGCTTTCATCAAATTGATGCGGGTCAGGAACTCGTTGGCCGAATAGACCCCGTTGTAGTTCTCGCCGGGGATGTGCATGAACATAGGCAATCCCGCGCCGGTTCCCAAAAAGATGGCATCATACCCCTGTTCGTGCAGCAATTCATCCAGGGTATAGGTCTTGCCGATGACCGTGTCCAATCTGATCTCAACGCCCAGGCTGCGGACGTAATCCACCTCGGCGTAGACGATCTTTTTCGGCAGCCGAAATTCGGGGATGCCATAGATCAACACGCCGCCGGGAGCATGGAGCGACTCAAAGATGGTGACCTGGTGGCCGTAACGGGCCAGGTCTCCGGCGCAGGTCAGCCCGGCGGGGCCGCAACCGATAACGGCAACCTTTTTGCCGCTGGGGGGTGGCAGCTCCGGTGGCGGGGTGGGGTGGGCCAGGTCCCAATCGGCCACATAGCGTTCCAGGCGGCCGATGGCCACCGGCTCGTGCTTTTTGCCCATGATGCACAGGGCTTCACATTGGGTCTCTTGGGGGCAAACGCGGCCACAGATGGCCGGCAAGTTGTTATCCCCCTTGAGGGAGCGGACGGCGCCAGGCATGTCGCCGTCTTTGAGATATTGGATAAAGGCCGGAATATTGACTCCCACCGGGCAACCCTCGACGCACTTGGGGCGTTTGCACTGCAAACAGCGGAACGCTTCCAAAAGGGCCGCCTCGTCGGGGTAGCCCAATGCCACTTCATTGTAATTCCGCGCCCGCTCCTGCGGGTCCTGGGTGGGCATCGGTTGGCGGGGTATCTTCATCCGTTCCTGTTTGGACATTGCTTTGACATCTTCTAATAACATCGTTTCTCCCTTGAACCTTTTTCTCAGAAGTTGACCGATCCCGGCTCATTGCCGAGGGCGATGGTGACTCAACCCGCTCCTTTCGGGCCGGTGGTCGGGTGTCCGTCTACGCAGATGGTCGACCGACGGCCTGCGCGGCGAGGGTTTGCCGTTCCCTTACTGTTCCGCCCGGCATTTGCGCTTCCATTCCTCCACCGCTATCTTTTCCTGTTCAACGTAGATGCGTTGGCGGGCCAGCAATTGGTCCCAATCTACCTGGTAGGCATCAAATTCAGGGCCGTCCACGCATACAAAGCGGGTTTGCCCGCCTACCTCTACGCGGCACGCGCCGCACATACCGGTCCCATCTACCATAATTGAGTTAAGGCTGACCTCCATGGGTACGCCAAAAGGCTGACCGGTCAGGGCGCAAAACTTCATCATGATCGCCGGACCGATGGCCCAGATACGATCCACCGCTTCTTCCCCTTCCAGAATCTCCTTTAGGGGGACCGTGACCAGTGCCTTGCGCCCGTAAGAACCGTCATCGGTACAGACGATCAGCTCATCGCTGACGGACCGCATTTTTTCTTCCCAAAAGAGCAGATCCACGTTGCGGGCGCCAATGATAGAGATGACCTTGTTTCCGGCTTCTCGCAGGGCGCGGGCGATGGGGTAAATGGGCGCAATGCCCACCCCGCCGCCCACGCAGAGCACCGTGCCGTACTTTTCAATGCGGCTGGGCTTGCCCAGGGGACCGGTGAAGCTGGCGAGGTGGTCACCGACCTGGTAGGTTCCCAGCTCCATCGTCGTCTTGCCTACTTCCTGCACGACCAGGGTGATACTCCCCCGCTGTCGGTCAAAATCGGCGATGGTCAAGGGGATTCGTTCCCCTTCCTCGTGCAGGCGGATGATGACGAACTGACCGGCTTGGGCCTTGTGGGCCACCGCCGGGGCGTGGATTTCAAACAGTTTTGTGACGGGAGCCAGCTCCTCTTTGGCCAGGATTTCGTACACGCCGCTTCCTCCTTAGTTGACTTCCAACCGCTCGCCTAGCTCGGCCAGGCCGCGCAGGACGCCCATGATGGAGATAAAGAGGGCCACCATCTCGCCCGGTGGGATCTTGCGAAATGAGAACCCACGGGCCGGTTCCTCGCGGGGAAGTTCCAGTCCTCTGGTAAACAGGTAACCGCCGACGGCCCCCAACGCTGCGCCGATGATAGCTCCGATCAACATGCTTTTCTGCTTGGGATTCATGGGGTATTCCTCCTCAAAATTGCTCTGACCAGGCCGTTCACTTGTGCTGCAGTCGCGTAAGTGTAGATGATGGGCCTGGTCACGGTGTCAGCGACGCGGATTGTCATGGTCGAGACCCAGCGGGCCTTTTCCTGAACGACCGGCAGATACAGGAGGAGGATCGCCCGCAGCCGGATCATGCCCTTGACGGCGAAAAAGAGGGCGATGCCGATGGGTATGACGGCCAGCAGGGCCAGAAAGATCAGCCATAGCAAAGAAATATCGCGAAAGACGGCCAAACCCATGTCTTTCCTCCGTGGTGCTTGCCGGTGCGCGGCCTAGAGTATACCACGTCTTGCGCCGGACGCCAAACGTATTATCTACATTTGAAAGCGGCTGCTGGCCGGGACCACTTTGTACTGAAAGTTGGTCACATATTGCAGCAGGCGGGATTTGAGTTCTTCCCATTCCGCGCTATCCAGGATGTCGCGCATTTCATCCAAGCTTTCGGTAGTCCCGCCGGTGAGGACCTGGGGCCCCCGGCCGTAGAGGGTATACCACGCCTCGGTGGGCTGCCAGCCCATCTTCATCAGCGCAGGGGCAAAGGTTTGCATGGTGAATTCAAAATAGGTGTGTTCCTGTCCCGGTCGGATGTCCCAGCTCATCAACAGTTTGACTGCCATAAGCTCCTCCATCATCGGAAATTTTACAAGTTAGAACTGCGATTTTGCGGAAAGGTGCCGGAGTGATAAATTGTCATAAAACATTCTTCGCAGGATCTTCATCGCGCCCGAACCGTCATGGGCAGTCCGTCTTCCCTCCCGCTCGGCAGAAGATTTAGGAAAGAAGATGAAAGTGCAAATTCTGCACTGCATCTGGTGCCCGAATCGTGTGTTACTCTTCTCCCGATTTGCAATTATACCACACAGCCTTGTATCCAACAATTACCGCTTTGTTGGGTGGCCTCGGTGTGGGACATCGGAATTGCAAGGACGCGGAGCCTTTTCTTCGTGCCTTCGCGGTTCGGGTTTCGGAACCGCCAAGACGCGAAGGGCGCGAAGGTTTTTTTCTTTTTCTTCCTTCCTTTGCGGCCTTTGCGCCTTCGCGGTTCAGACTTTGGAACCGCCAAGACGCCGGGCACGCGATGTCCGGCCGCTCAGGTGCGCAGCATCATCACCACGCCGGCCAGCAGGATCAACCCGCCTATGCCGCCAAAAACCAGGCCGAACAGAGGGGCCGTCGCATCCCCTTCTTGCAGTGCCGTGATAACGATACTCACGCCGATCAGGAAAAAGGCCAGGCCGAAAGAGGCGATGAACATACCGGGCTGGCGGTACAGCTCCCGTAGCCATTCATAGCCGAAGGCAACCGCAACAATCGTGCCCCCAAAGATCGCAATCTGTAGCCAGAGAAGGCGGCCCTGGCCCAGTCCAAAGACCAACGGCATCCCGCCGAAGAGCAGGCCCCAGATCAGCAAAAAGACGTTGTTGCCCAGGCTACCGGACCGGATCCCACCCCGAAACAGACGGTGCAGGGCTATGCCGATGGCCGCACCGCCGCCGATATGGAAGGGCAACAGAAAAGCAAACAGGAAACCACTCCCGGCTTCAGATTCCATCTCTTTCTCCTCCTACATCACGGGGCCGGATGCCCAGCCCCGGCTCGTCGGGCGGGATAAGCCGATCCCCTTCCGGCTGCGCCCCGATGAAAGGGTCGTCGGTGATGAGAAATGCGCCGTCCAAGTCGGCCCAGTCCGCCAGGGGGGCCAGATGCGCGGCGGCGGTGATGCCCACCGATGTTTCGACCATGCAGCCCAGCATCACCTGCAGGCCGTGGGCGCGGGCGACGGCGATCATGCGCCTTGCCTCTCGCAGGCCGCCCGCCTTCATCAACTTGATGTTGACGCCGTCTACACAATCGGCCAGGCGGGGGATGTCGCGGGCGGTGCGGACCGGCTCATCGGCGAAAATGGGGATAGGTGACACTCGGTGCAGGCGGCGCAAACCTTCCAAGTCCTCTTCCGCCAGCGGCTGCTCAATCCATTCCAGTCCCAAGTCGGCCAGGGCGGGCAAGAGGCGCAGGGCCTGGTCCAACGTCCAGGCACAGTTGGCATCGGCCACCAGCCGGGCATCGGTCGCCTGCCGCACGGCGCGGACCGTATCCAGGGCGTGGTCCTCGTCGTGGCCCAGTTTGAGCTTGAGGATGGAGAACCGCCGAGCGGCAGCTTGTGCCTGCGCCCGCACCTCCTCCACCGGCCCGATGCCGATGGTGAACGATGTGGGGGGGATGCGGGCCGGATTCAGTCCCCAAAGGCGGTAGAGGGGCACGCCCAATTTCCGACCCACCAGGTCGTGGAGGGCTATGTCCACCGCCGCCCGCGCCGCCTGGGAGCCGGGGGGCAGGGCGGATAAAATGTCCTCCAACCGGAAGGGATCGTCGGGCAGGGCGGGCAGGTTCGCCAGGTAGTCCAGTACCCCGGCTTGTGTCTCACGGTGCTGACGCACCGGAGCCGCTTCCCCCAGCCCTTCCAAAGCGCAGGGGCGCGGTCCTTCCCGCAGGCGGACAAGGACGTTGTGGCGCGTCTCACTGACCCCGTGGGCGATGCGGAAGGGCACCTTCAGGTGCAAAGTCAGCGGTTCTGCACGCAATTGCATCGTGTTCTCGGCTCCTGTACCCTTGCCGCTCCGGGCAAACGGCTGCCGGTCGGCGGTAGCTTTGTAGCATCATCATTATAGCCATGTTGCCAAGAAGTCACAAATCTGTTATACTTGCCGGGCCGAATCTGCAAGACTCGGTGGGGCAAAACCGCTCTTGCCGGCCCCAAGCCGGCGCTCCGGAGATGGACCGTCCCCGTTTGAAGCGTGGAAGAGCAACCGCCCCTCGGCGGATTTGGCCCTTGCGGGGGCGGAACCTCGCGATACCTTTGCCCTGCACCGGGTCTCCGATGTCGGAACGGGAGTGATGGATGAGCGGGGAAAAGATCTTGATCATTGATGACCGACGGGAAAACCTTCTCTTCTTGGCCGATAGCGTCCTGCGGCCCGAAGGCTACCGGGTCATTACGGCCATGGACGGCAAACAGGGATTGGACAAAGCCCTGGCGGAAAACCCCGATCTCATCATCACCGATCTAAAGATGCCCCGCCTTTCCGGGTTGGAATTGATCGCCGCCTTGCGCAAGGCCAAGCGCAACATCCCCGTCATCCTGACCACCTTTTACGGCTCGGAGCAGGCTGCCATTGAAGCCTTCCGCTTGGGGGCCAAAGACTATATCGTCAAGCCCTACGAGATCAAGGACATGCTCGATGCGGTGGAGCGTGCCTTGCTTGAACGGCGGTTGCAGCGCGAGACGGCGGAGATGCAGGCCGGGGTGGAGGTGATCCACCACCTGGAGGAGCGGGTGCGCCAACTGCACAGCCTGTGCAGCATCGGCAAGGCGGTCGCGGCCCTGCACGACCTGGACGAGGTGTTGCGTGTGACGGTCGAAGCGGCCATGTATCTGACCGATGCCGCTTCCGGCCAGTTCTTTTTGATCAACACCCAGACGCAGCAGGTTGAGGTCCGCGCCGTGCGCGGGCCTTCCGATTCGCGGGCCAGGTGTTTTCGCCAACCCGGAGCCGATCCGCTGACGCTGCAGGCCCTGCGGGGGGGCAAGGCGGTGCTTGCCGACGTACCCGGCTCTCAGGAACCGGCGAAACGATTGGTCGCTCCTTTGCGGGCCGGGAACAAGACCCTGGGTGCCCTGGCCGTGGACGCCAAAAAGGCTCGGCCTTTTGATGAAAACGACCGCTACCTGATGGGCTTGTTGGCCGATTTCGCGGCGGTCGCGGTGGTCAACGTCCGGTTGATTGAAGACCTGCGGGATCGGGTTGCCCTGGCTGCCGAGCAACCGGCCCCTGCGCCTTCCGCGCCGCCGGACATGGAGGATAGCATCCAGGAGGCCGAACGACTCTCGCGGGAGCTGCGTAACCTGGCCGCTGCAGCCCAAGTCCTGGCGGCCAAACTGCAGGTGGTCGGCGGTGTCACATGATCGTCGGCCCGGCGGGGGCACGTATATTTTGGCCCTCTACCTGCCGACCGACCGCACCGTTCGGGTGGGGCGGTTGGGCACGTTTGGTTTCCCGGCGGGTCGGTATCTCTATGTCGGCAGTGCTCACGGGCCTGGTGGCTTGGTGGCGCGTCTGGCCCGCCACCGTCGCCATGGGGGGCGGGCCAAGCGGCTCCGTTGGCACATAGATTACCTGCGCCAGGCCGCCCGCTGGGATGGGGCCTGGGTGCGCGACGGCGCAGAACGGCTGGAATGTGTCTGGGCTGCCCGGCTGCACGACCTGCCCGGTGCGCAGATCGTCGTCCCCGATTTTGGTGCATCCGATTGCCGCTGCCCGGCCCATCTGGTCCGGCTGCCTGCCCTGCCGAATGATGCCTGGTTCGCAAAGCATCTGGCCGCTCGGAGGGTAGAGGTGGAAGGTCGGAAACTGGACGACCTGTTGGACATCCTGACCACGGCGGATGAGGAGGCACGGGAGGAGGCGGCGGTAGCTCTGGCTCCCTGGGGAGAAGAGGCGGTCGCTGCCCTGACCGCTTTGCTGGCTTCCGCCGACGCCGACGCCCGCTGGTGGGCTGCCCGTGCCCTGGCCGAGGTGGGCGGCACGGGGGCGGTACAGGCTCTGATCGGCGCATTGG
Organism: uncultured Anaerolineaceae bacterium; assembly: GCA_964593865.1. Lineage (GTDB taxonomy): Bacteria > Chloroflexota > Anaerolineae > JAAYZQ01 > JAAYZQ01 > CAZQKE01. The sequence continues at coordinate 59,155 of CAZQKE010000031.1, forward strand.
GCGACGCCGACCCGGACGTGCGGGCCTGTGCGGCCCTGGCCCTGGGGCGGATCGGAGATGGGGCGGCGGCTTTGGCGTTGGCCCGCTGCCTGGACGATGAAAGCAGCTTTGTATCCGGCGTTGCCGCCGATGCCCTGAGCATGATCGGCAAGGCCGCCCTGCCCGCCCTGAACGAGGCCCTGGGCTATGAGCGGCCCATCGCGCGGCTGCTGGCCGTGCAGGCTCTGGCCCGCATTGGCTCGGAGGAGGCCATCGGCCCTTTGCTCGCCCTGTTGGAGGACCCCAGCTACCTGGTGCGTCGGCAGGCGGAGGAAGCGTTGGACTCTTTGGGCGCGGGGTTGATCCTGTTCGCACCGTGAAAGAAATCCCGGCGTCCGGGCGCCGGAGGCGTAGAGGAAAGGGAAGAAATGGCAGGAGTCACAGTCAAATGGACCGGCGGCGGCCAGTTTCTGGCTGCCGATGACGCCGGTCACGTCGTCGTCACCGATTCGGCGGGGCAGGGTTTCAAGCCCCCGGACCTGCTGCTGGTCTCCATTGCCGGATGCGCGGGGGTGGATGTGGTCCGCATCCTGGAGAAAAAGAGGCAGCGTTTCAGCAGCATAGAGGTCCGCGTCCGCAAGGAAAACGCGCCCGATCCACCCTGGCCTATCACCAAGATTGAGGTCGTGTGGACGGTACGGGGCCGGGGTCTCAAGCGCAAGGCGGTTGAAGATGCGGTGCGTTTGGCCGAGGAAAAGTACTGCTCTGTGACGGCCAGCTTGACCGGTGAGATCGTCACCACGGTTCACGTTGTAAACGAGGATGAGGCGTGATCGCCGAGGAATGGGCCGCGCTGCGGGCCGAAATGCGGGCCTGCCGCCGTTGTGTGGAGGCGGGCTACCGGGTTACGCCGGGGGCCATCTTTTCCGGGCAGCCGCCTTCCCCGTTGATGCTGGTGGGGCAGGCGCCGGGTGTCACCGAGGTTCAGGCCGGGCGACCGTTCAACGCTTCTGCCGGGCGGCGGCTGTTCCGCTGGCTGGCCCAGGTCGGCTTGGAGGAGGACGAGTTCCGCGCCCGTTATTACATGACTGCCGTGACCAAGTGCTATCCCGGCAAGCACCCCCGCGGGCGGGGCGACCGTAAACCCAGTCGGGCTGAGCAGAAATTATGTCGGCCTTTTTTGGACCGGGAATTGGCCTTGGTCCGGCCTCGGCTGGTGCTGGCCGTCGGTGGGCTGGCCATAGAAACGTTGCTGGGCCGCAAGATGCGACTGGACGAGGCCGTAGGTCGCGTGTTTGAAGTGGAGGGGCGGCGGATCTTGCCCTTGCCCCATTCATCGGGGGCCAGCCTGTGGCTCAATAGGAAGGAACATCAGGCTCTGCTCCGGCGGGCACTGACCCTGCTGCAGGAGGAATTGCACGCGATCCTGCCCACCGCCCAAACGTAGGACGAGGGAAAAACCTTCGCGTTCTTCGCGTCTTGGCGGTTCCGGAGATTTGAACCGCGAAGGCGCAAAGGGCGCAAAGGAAAGTAAAAAAACCTTCGCGTTCTTCGCGTCTTGGCGGTTCCGAAGTCTGAACCGCGAAGGCGAAGGGAGAAAGTAAGAGGAGGGACGTTCATGGAGATACGGGTTGTTGCCGGAAACATCGCAAAGGTGGAGGATGAGCTCATCGTCGTCAACCTGTTTGAGGGCGTTGAAAAACCGGGTGGTTCCACGATGGTAGTAGACCAGGCCATCGGCGGCATCATCCGCGAGACCGTTGCCGATGGCGATTTTCGCGGCAAAAAAGGCGAAACGGCGGTCTTTTACCCTCGTGGGGCCATTCCGGCGTCGCGGGTCTTGCTCGTGGGGCTGGGTCCCCAGGAAGACTTTTCCCTGGACACGGTGCGTTGGGTCTCGGCGGTTGCCGCCCAAAAGGCCCGTGACCTGGGTGTCCGCTCCTTCAGCAGCGTTCTCCACGGCACAGGGGCGGGCGGCTTGGGTGTGGAGGAAGCGGCCCAAGCCATCGTCGAAGGGACCATTTTGGGCTTGTACCGCTACCGCGAACTCAAGAGCGAGGAGCCGGACCGTCCCGATCCGGAGCGGCTGACGCTGGTGCAATACCACGAGCCGCTGGTTTCCGCCGTGGAACAGGGTGCGTGGCAGGGGCAGATCGCTGCCGAAGCGGCTTGCTTGGCCCGCGACCTGGTCAACCGTCCGGCCAATTACGCCACTCCCTCCGACCTGGCCGATGTTGCCCTGGAGATCGCCGCCCGGTTTGACGACATGCGCTGCCAGGTGCTCGACGAAGCAGATGCTGCCGATTTGGGCATGGGAGCCTTTTTGGGCGTAGCTCAAGGCAGCGAGGAACCGGCTACCTTCACCGTCATTGAGCACAATCCGGGCCGCGAGGAGCTCCCCACCGTGGTCCTGGTGGGCAAGGGCATTACCTTTGACAGCGGCGGCATCTCCCTCAAACCGGCCGAAAAGATGGATCGGATGCGGGGCGATATGGCCGGGGCGGCGGCGGTACTGGCGACCATGCACGCCGTGGGTCGGCTGAACCTACCCTTGCACGTCGTCGGCCTGGTTCCTGCCACGGAGAACCTTCCCGGTGGCTATGCTTACAAGCCCGGCGACGTGCTGACCGCCCTCAACGGCAAGACCATTGAAGTCGTCAACACCGATGCCGAAGGCCGCCTCATCCTGGCCGACGCCCTGGCCTATGCCGCCCGCTTTGAACCGCAGGCCGTGGTGGACCTGGCGACGCTGACCGGGGCCTGTGTCATCGCCCTGGGGCGAGGGCGGGCTGCCGGTCTGTTCAGCACAGACGACGACCTGCGGGACCGCCTCCTGGCCGCCAGCCGGGCTACCGGCGAACGGATCTGGCCCATGCCTCTCTTTGACGATTACCTGGACAGCCTGGAAAGCCTGACCGCAGACTTGGCCAACACCGGTGGACGCTACGGCGGGGTGGGCACATCGGCCATGTTCCTCAAACAGTTCACCGAAGGCTACCCCTGGGCGCACCTGGACATCGCCGGGATGTCTTTTGAGGAACGGTCGGCTTCGCCCAAGCGACCGGCCTATCTGCAAAGGGGCGGCACGGGCTTTGGGGTACGGTTGTTGCTCCGGTTCTTGCGCGATTTCGGTCAAGAATGAACTACTACCTTTGGACCATCGGTTGCCAGATGAATATGGCCGACTCGCGGCGGGCCGCCGAAGAGTTGCAGCGGCTGGGCTACCGGGAGGTGAGCCGCCCCCAGGATGCCGACCTGATCCTGCTCAACACCTGCGTCGTCCGCCAGAGCGCAGAGGACAAGGTGACGGGGCGTCTCACCTCCCTGGCCGGCCTCAAACGGCGCAAGCCGGAGGTCAAACTGGCCCTCATGGGCTGCTACGTCGGCGACATTCCGGCCCTGCAACGCCGCTACCCCTGGGTAGACGCCTTTATCAAACCCTCCGATGTAGCCGCCGTCCTGGAGCTTGCCCGGCAATTGAGCACGGGTGACGGCTCCCCATCCGCTCCCTCCCCGCGGCTGCCGGTGACGGTGGGGGTCCCCATCAGCCACGGTTGCGATCACCATTGCACCTACTGTATCGTCCGCCTGCGACGCGGTCCGGAAGTCAGCCGCCCGGTGGACGAAATCGTCGCCGAAGTGAGGGATCTGGCGAAACGGGGCGTCAAAGAGGTCACGCTCTTGGGCCAAAACGTGGATTCCTACGGACACGACCTGCCCGCCCCCGCACCCGACCTGGCCGACCTGCTGGAAGCGGTCCACGAGGTGGAAGGATTGCTCCGCATCCGTTTCCTCACTTCTCACCCCGCAGACATGACCGACCGCCTCATTGAGACGGTCGCCCGCTTGCCCCGCGTGTGTGAACATATAGAGATCCCCGTCCAGGCGGGCGACGACGTGGTGTTGCAACGCATGGGCCGGGGGTACACCGTCGCCCGGTTCCGCGACCTGGTAAGCCGCATCCGGGCGGCCATGCCGGAAGTAGGGCTGGCCACCGATGTTATCGTCGGCTTTCCCGGTGAAAGCGAGGCCCAGTTTGAGGCCACCTACCGTCTGCTGGAGGAGCTGCGCTTTGACATGGTCCACGTCGCCGCCTACTCGCCTCGGCCCGGCACACCTGCCGCCCGCCTGCCCGATGACGTACCGCCGGAGGAAAAGGAACGCCGCCGTCGGGCCATAGATGCCCTGCAGGAACGCATCGTCGGCGAAATCAACGCCGCCTTGCTGGGCCGCACCGTGGAAGTGCTGGTTGAGGGACGGCACAAGGGGAAATGGCGGGGCCGGACGCGGACCAACAAACTGGTCTTTTTCCCCGTGGGGGAAGAGGATTGGACCGGGAAACCGGTCCCGGTGCGGATTACCAAAACGGGACCGTGGTCTATGCAAGGCGTCGTCGTGGGGCGATGAGGAAGCCGACCGATCCCCGGCCCGCCGCCGGGGATGGTGGCGACTCAAGTCGCTCCTTCCGGGCCTGGGGCCGGGCGTATTCGCGCCCGATTCGCGGACGGCCCGCTTTGGCAGTTCCAAGAACCGACTTTCCCGCAGGCCGGTAACCGATTGAAATCGCCGGATTTGTCCGACGGACAACCGGTTTCAACCTGAAACCGCTTCCAAGCCTGCGGGAGGGTGAGTAGCGCTACGGACGGGAGATGAAGTACCTGATTATCAACGCCGACGATTTCGGCTACAACGAGGGTGTGGTCCGCGGCATTGCCGACCTGCACGCGGCAGGGCTGATCAGCAGCACATCGTGCATGACCAACATGCCCGCTTGGCCCCAGGCTGCCGCCTATCTGCGTCGGCATCCGGATCTAGGGGCCGGCGTCCATCTGGTGTTCAACGATGGCCGCCCCGTCCTGCCCGCCCAAGAGGTCCCGGCCCTGGTAGATGCCAGAGGCCGCTTTCTGGATGATGCCCGCATCTTGCGCAATCTGCGGCCCGGCGCGACGGCTCAGCTCCGCGCCGAATTCCGCGCCCAAATTGAACGCTTTATCGCCGATGTGGGCCGTCCTCCCGATCATCTGGACAATCACTGTGCCGTCTCTTACATGCGCCCCGACCGTTTCAAAGTAACGTTGGAACTGGCAGAGGAATACGACCTACCGATCCGTGCTCCCTTTGGCGATGACCTGGAGGAGCAGGTTGAAATACTGGCCCGCCACAACAACATCGCTCCCTGGCTTGTCCGCTTGCTGGGAGCGTATTACCGCCGCCGTGTGGACCGGGCGGGCATCCGGCGGCCCAATACCTTCATCCAACACTTTTCCATGCCGGGCCACCGGAACGCCGAATACCTGCTGGCGGTGCTGGATGCCCTGCGCGACGGTTGGGTGAGCGAACTACTGGTCCATCCCGGTTACGACGGCGATTGGCGGGAGCAAGACCTGCGTGCCCTGTTCGCCCCGCGCGTCGGCAGGCGACTGCGCCGGGGGGACATTGAGTTGGTGGGGTTCGGGGTGCTGGCATGACCCCTTTAGCTGCCCTCCGTTTTCGCCATCCTTTCCGCCGTTATCAGCGGATGGTCTTGGAGTTGGTGGCCGAGCGGGAAAGGGACCGGGACCGCAAATTCCACATTGTCGCCCCGCCCGGTTCCGGCAAAACCATCATCGGCCTGGAACTGATCCGCCGTTTCGGGCGGCCCGCCGTGGTCTTTTGTCCCACCACGACCATCCAACGCCAATGGCGGGAGAAGGTCGGTCTCTTTACCAAAGACCCGACCTGGATCGGATCCCACACCAGCCTGAACCCCCGCCGCCTGGCTACGATCAACATCCTCACCTATCAGGTCCTTTCCACCCCCGGCGAAAACCTGGAGTTTGTGGAGCGGATCGCCCTAGATCGCTGGATGGACGACCTGCTGAGCAGCGATCAGGTCCGAACGGAGGCCCAAGCCCGGCAGCGCATTGCCGCCCTGCGGGAGGCCAATCCCAAAGCCTACCGCCGTGAGGTCGCCAAACGCTATCGCCGCGTCAAGCGTGACTTTCTCCGCGAGGGGAAACTGGCCGGGCGCGAATTCCTACATCCTAACGCCCGCAACCTGATCGACCGCATCGTTGCCCTGGGAACCGGCACGGTCGTGCTGGATGAGTGCCATCACCTGTTGGACTATTGGGCTTTTATCCTGCGGGAACTGATCCTCACCCTGCCCGATGTCCGCGTCATCGGCCTGACGGCGACCCTGCCCGATCCGGCCAACAAGCGCGAATATGAAAACTATACGGCCTTGCTGGGCGAGGTGGACTTTGAGGTTCCCACCCCGGCGGTGGTCAAGGAGGGCAACTTGGCCCCTTACCGCGACCTGGTCTACTTTTGCGAACCCTCGCCCCGCGAACAGGACTATTTGCGCCAGATCCAACGCCATTTCGCGGAGGCGGTCTGGCGCATCAGCCGGGCGGATGCTTTCCGCGATTGGCTATGGGGCCTGCTCTTCCCCGACCCGGCGGACCCGGTAGCCGGGTTTGAGGAGACCTTCCGCCGTGAGCCGTTGTTGTGCATTGCCGCCGTCAAGTATCTGCGGGAACAGGGAGTCTTTTTGCCCCTGGAGGTGCCCATCATAGAGGAAATGCTGGAGCCTTTGGGCGTGGACGACTGGCTGACGCTGATGGAGCACTATGCCCTGCGTGCCCTCAAGGTCAGCGCAGACCCACACCACCAGGCCCTCTACGGCGACCTGTGCGACGCCCTTTTGCCTTTTGGCATCACCATCAGCGAGCGAGGCATCCGCCATAGCCGCTCGCCCGGCGATCTGGTGCTGGCCCTTTCCGAAGCCAAAGACGCGGCCACGGTGGACATCTTGCGGGCCGAAGCCCAGGCGTTGGCGCATCGGCTGCGGGCCGTGGTCCTCACCGACTATGAGCGGTTGAGTGCCCGCACCCGCCGCCTGAAGGGCATCTTGGACCCCGACGCCGGAAGTGCCGTGCGTGTCTTCCGCCGTCTGGTCGCCGATCCGGTGACGGGGCGGCTGCTGCCCGTCCTCGTCACCGGCAAGATGGTGCTGATCGCCGCGCAGGGCCGCGCTCTATTGGAAGAGGGCATCCGCCGCTGGGTGGAGCAGCACCGGGCCGATTTGCGCTGGAGGTGGAAGGCGACCGAAAGCGAGGACGTGCTCCGTCTGGTCGGTCAAGGGCCGGATTGGTCGTCGCGGACCTATGTTGCCTTGCTGACCGACCTCTTTGAGGAAGGGGTGACCCGCTGCTTGGTGGGCACGCGGGCCATCTTTGGCGAAGGGTGGGATTCCTTGCGCCTCAACACGCTGATAGACCTGACTTCGGTGACAACCCGTACCGGTGTCCGGCAGATTCGGGGGCGGACCCTCCGCCTGGATCCGACCTGGCCGCGCAAGGTGGCCCACAACTGGGACGTGGTTTGCATCAGCCGCCGATTTGACAAAGGGGATGCCGACCTGCGCCGTTTCATCACCCGCCATCGGCATATCTGGGGGATTGTCGGCAACGCAGGTCCTCGTTCCGGGCCGCAAGGAGCGGGCCGGAGGCTTGGGTGGTCTGCCTTGCAAGGTCGCATCGTGCGCGGTGTGGCCCATGTAGACCCCCGCCTGGCGGCCGATCTGGCCTTGCGTGACTTTCGCCGGGTAGACTATGGTGCCTACACCCGCCGCTCCCTTGAGGCCGTCTGGGAGCGGGACCGGGTGTATGACCTGTGGGCCGTGGGGCAGCCCTATGACAACACCGTCTACAGCATCAGCCAGGTACAAGGGCGGGACCTGAAATTCCGCACCTCGTTGACCGTCCAGCGGGCGTTGGGGGCGGTGGTGCGGCGGACGGTCGGGACCGTCCTGTTCGTGGGTGGGTTGGTCTGGGTCAACGGGGCGTTGATCATCCCCTGGGCGACGCTTCACGCCCTGCCCCAAGCGGCTGCCGCCGCAACGATCCTGAGCGGCGCGGTGGCTCTGGCGATGTTGGGCGTGAACGGCTACGGCCTTTGGCAGGTGTTCCGTCGCGCCTTCCTGGAGCTGCCCGCCGATGCCGTGCTGGATGACATGGGGCGGGCCTTGTTGGCCGCCTTGCGCCAGGTGGGGGTCATCGGCGAAGGTGTGGGCGAAGAGCAGGTGCGCGTCGTGGAGACGGAACAGGGCTACTACCGTGTCTTCTTGGCCGAGGCCGCGCCGGAAGAGTCGGATGCCTTTGTGCGGGCCTACCAACAGATGCTGGGGCCGCCGGGGGACGCCCGCTACCTCATTGAGCGCGACGGCGCGAGCTTGCACAATTGGGCCTACCGTCCCCTGTGGTTCCTGGTGCGCAAGATGCTGCGCTTAGAAGAGGATCTGAAAGCCTACCATCGTGTACCCGATCTGCTGGCCAACCGCCGCGAACGGGCCGAGGCCCTGGCCCGTCACTGGAGACGGTACGTGGGCGGCGGGCGGTTGATCTACACCCGGACCGTGGAAGGACGGCGCATCCTGCTGGCGGCGCGGGCACAACAGCATGGAGCGGTCCGGCAGATGGCCTTTGAAATCTGGCGGTAAGGAGGAACGATGGACCTGGGAAGTATAGGGAAAGGGATCATGGCGATAGGGGCACTGTTGGTAGTCGTCGGTGGGGCGATCTGGTTGCTGGGCAGGGCCGGGTTGCCCCTGGGCCGCCTGCCGGGTGACATCCACATTGAGGGGGAAGGCTTTTCCTGCTATGCCCCCTTTGCGACCATGATCCTCCTGAGCATTGTGTTGACCATCCTGCTGAACGTTGTCATCCGTCTGCTGAACAGGTAGGGTAACTGCTCGCCCTCCTGCAGGCTCGGAAGCGGTTCCGAGCTGAAATCGGTTGTACCGTTGGACAAACGATCCAAGTAGAAAGGAGAGACGCATTGTGGTAGAGATGTTCGGTGCGGCAAATGTGGCGTTGCGCTGCTTGGGCTGGCTGGTTTACCTGGCCGGTGCCGTTGTGGCCCTGATCTTTGTCGTGCGGCGCAAGGATGTGGCCAGCGTCTTGGCCCTCATTGGGTTTGGCTTACCTTTGCTGGTTTCCCCGATCCTGGTGGTGCTCCAATACGTCTTGCCGCAGCGGATGGGGGTGGCTGCCGGGGCCGCGCGGACGCTGTTGGGGATCGACGCCTTGCAAAGCCTGGTGGGGATCGCATCCACCCTCTTCCTGGTAGGGGCCTTTTGGTTTGCCCTGCGGGACGATAAACGAATGTAACCGGCCTTGCTGCGTCCTCGGTGTCACGGCGTCAAGGCCGACGCCGTGAACGAGGGCGACGTTTGTGTTGATCGACTCGTCACGCGATTGACGCGGTCGGGCTGTTTGTGGTATACTCCCCAACGGCGGGAAGCCCAAGCGCGCCCCGCGGCAATCCATCGTCGGACGGTCTACTTGCCGGCGTCGCGCAACGGCGCGACGCCGGGTGCGCCGGGCGGGAGCCTGCGGTTCCGCGCCGAGTCTTTGAAATTTGTAGTTTGCGTGTGAAAACCAGCGACTTTGACTACGATCTGCCCCAAGAGCTGATCGCCCAAACGCCCGTTGAGCCGCGTGATGCCTCACGGCTGATGGTCGTCCACCGGGAGACGGGCCGCATTGAGCACCGTGTTTTTCGTGACATCGGTGCGTACCTGCGCCCCGGCGATCTGCTGGTGCTGAACCAAACCCGCGTCATCCCGGCCCGGCTCTTGGGTCACAAGGCGGAAACCGGCGGCAAGGTTGAGCTCCTTCTCCTGCGCCGCCACGACGGACACACCTGGGAGGCTTTGGTCCGGGGCAAACGCCTGCGCCCCGGCGTCCGAATCCGGTTGGATGCCCCCCATTCCGATCCTCCGATCCCCGATCCGCCTACCTGCCGGGTCATCGCCGAGACCGAATCGGGGGGGCGATTGATCCGCTTTGACCGGCCCATTGAGCCGCTGCTGGATCGGCTGGGGGTGATGCCCCTGCCGCCCTACATCCGCGAACCGTTACGCGACCCGGAACGCTATCAGACGGTTTACGGTCGCGTTGAGGGATCGGCGGCAGCGCCCACGGCGGGCCTCCATTTCACGCCGGAGCTACTGGTAAAACTGCGGCGGCAAGGGGTGGAGATGGCCTACATCACCCTCCACATCGGCCTGGATACCTTCCGTCCGGTCAAGGAGGAGCGGGTGGAAGAGCACCGCATCCATACCGAATGGTACGAGGTGACACCCGCCGTGGCCGAACAGGTGAACCGGGCCAGGTTGGAAGGGCGGCGGATCGTGGCCGTGGGGACCACGGTAGTCCGGGCACTGGAATCGGCGGCCCAGGGGTGCGCTCCCGATGGGGAATCCTGCGGCTGGCGGACGGTGGCCGCCTACGCCGGTCCCACCGACCTGTTCATCTATCCCGGTTACCGCTTTCGCGTGGTGGAGGCGTTGATCACCAACTTTCATCTGCCCCGCAGCACATTGTTGATGCTGGTTTCGGCCTTTGCCGGGCGGGAGCTGATCCTGCGTGCCTACGGCGAAGCGGTCCGCGAACGGTATCGCTTCTTTTCCTTTGGCGATGCGATGTTACTGGTATAAAGGCGTTTCTTCCTGCCCCCTGGGGGGCCAAGTCTCAATCTGAAGGAGGGGTTTATGGAGATTCAGGTTGTGCCTATTGAAAAACCGGAAACGATCAACTTTATCCTGGGGCAAACCCATTTCATCAAGACCGTGGAGGACATCCACGAAGCGATGGTCACCGCCGTTCCGGGCATCAAGTTCGGCTTGGCCTTTTGCGAGGCGTCGGGCAAGCGGCTCATCCGCCGGACGGGCACCGACGAGGCGATGATTGAGCTGGCGCAAAAGAATGCAGCCGCCATCGCCGCCGGGCACAGCTTCATTCTCTTTTTGGGCGAAGGGTTCTACCCCATCAACGTCCTCAACGCCCTCAAGATGGTGCCGGAAGTGTGCCGGATCTTTTGTGCTACGGCCAATCCTACCCAGGTCCTCGTCGCCGAGACAGAACAGGGGCGCGGTATCCTGGGTGTGGTGGATGGTTTCCCGCCGTTGGGCACGGAGGATGAGGAAGGCGTAGCCTGGCGCAAAGACTTTTTGCGGACAATCGGCTACAAATTGTGAGTCGGGTTCTGTTCATCTTTCTCGACGGAGTGGGGCTGGCTCCTGCAGGGCCGAACAACCCTTTGAGCACGACGCCCATGCCCCATCTGCGGTCTCTGCTGGGCAGGCCGCTCGTCGCCCAGGAAGGCGACCGGCCCGGTGTCGTTCTCCGGCCTCTGGACGCTTGTTTGGGTGTGCCCGGCCTGCCCCAGTCGGCCACGGGGCAAACGGCCCTTTTTACCGGCATCAACGCTCCCGCCTTGATGGGCGGCCATATCACCGCCCATCCCACGGCGCGTTTGCGGGCCATCATTGCCGAGTACAGTTTTCTGAAGCGGGCGGCGGAGCAAGGGGCGCGAGTGCTCTTTGCCAATGCCCATTCGGAAAAGTTCTGGCGCATGGTCCGCCGGGGCAAACGCCGTTTGGGAGCCTCGACGTTGACCGCGCTGGCGGCCAACGCTCCCATTCCCACCCTGGCCGATCTGCGGGCCGGGCGGGCGGTGCTGTGGGATATTACCCATGAAGTGGCCGCCCAACATCTGGGGTACGATCTTTCCCCCATCACGCCGGAAAAGGCGGGTTATCGCCTGGCCCGCCTGGCCGCCGAATACGACCTGGTGCTCTACGAATCGTTCCTGACCGACCTGGCCGGTCACCGCCGCATTGAGGCGGCATGGGTGCTGCCCCGGCTGGATGCCTTTTTGGGCAGCGTGTTGGCCCATCTGCCGCCCGATGCAACGCTGGTCATAAGCAGCGACCACGGCAACTTGGAAGATGCTTCGACCAAGACCCACACCCGCAACCCGGTCCCCCTGCTGGCCGTGGGGCCGGGTGCGGCGCACTTCCGCGGAGCCGAGACCATCGGCGATGTTGCCCCGGCAATCCTGGCAAGTCTCGGTGAAGGCGATGGGCTGCGTTGACCGGCAACGTCGGCGGTACTTGCCAAGACGCGCGAGGGGATGCTATGCATATCGGCCTGTGTACCATTGAGTTGCGGTTGCCGGGCAACGGTTCGCTCAAAGGCAAGCGCAGTGTCGTCAAATCTATCGTTGCCCGCGTGAGCCGCGAGTTCAACGTCTCCATTGCGGAGGTGGAAGCGCAAAACCAACGGCAGCGAGTCGTGTTGGGCGTCACCTGTGTTTCCTCCAGCGGCAGTTACGCGCACGGCCTGCTGGAGCGGGTAGTAGATTGGATAGAGGCCAACCGTCCCGATGTGGAGCTGCTGGAGTACCGGATTGAGATGCTGTGAGTATGGGCAAAGGTCGTCCGTTTGCAAAGGCACCCGCAGGAGGCTTGAGATGAGATGGCAGTGGGGGATGTTGGGATTGGCCGCTCTGTTGGTGGCCGGTTGCGCGCCGCTCCCGCCGACGCCGAGCCTGCCTACGCCGGTCCGTCCTCCGGAGATCGGTTCCACCGCCCAGGCTTTGCAGGCGGCTTTGGTGGGCGATTATCCTCTGGATGCCCTGACCATCCGTTACGAAATCGGCAATGCGGCATGGGAGGGGCGCACGACGCTAACCGTCTACGGTGGCGGCTCCGTTGAGGTGACGTTTGAGCAAGGAGGGCGGCAGCAACGCTGGCAATCCTTTTTGGAGCGGGAGGACCTGGTCGCTTTGGTACAGCTGCTGGTGGACCACGAAATCTGGGCGATCCACGGCCGGCGGGAGCAGGGCATACCCGATGAGGCCCGCCCGACCGTTACCGTTGAGGCGGAGGGATTTGCACCGTTGACGGTGAGCATGTGGCAAGGAGAAGCGCAGGAACACGCCGATTTCGGCCCCATCGTCTCCACCTTATCCGACCTGGCGGCGGAGATCAGCGGAGGTCAGGCGAGGTGAGATCTTGCCCCGACGTCTCTTCGGTGGCGATCTGTTGCCTATGTACCATCTCGCGGTATAAATCGCTGCTTTCCAGGAGGCTCCGGTGCGTTCCTACGGCTACCAGGCGGTGATCGTTCAACAGGAGGATGCGGTCCGAATCCTGGATCGTGGCCAGCCGGTGGGCGACCACGAAAAGGGTCTTGTTCCGGATCGCACCGGGCAGTGCGTCAAAGATGGAGCGTTCGGTCACGCTATCTAGGGCCGAGGTCGGCTCGTCCAGGATGAGGATGTCCGGCGATTTGATGAGGGCGCGGGCAATAGATAGCCGTTGTTTTTGCCCTTCGGAAAGCCTGACCCCTTGTTCCCCGATCTGGGTTTGATACCCTTCCGGCAAACTCATGATAAAATCATGGATACCGGCGACTTTGGCTGCGCCGATGATCTCCTCTTCATCGGCTTCCGGGTTGCCGTAGCGCAGGTTCTCCATGATCGTTCCCGAAAGGAGCAAGGTGGATTGGGAGACATACCCGATCCGCCGCCGCAGGGAGCGGACATCATATTCGGAGGCGGGGCGACCGTCGAACCAGATTTCGCCTGCCGTGGGTTTGTAAAAGCGCAGCAGAAGGCTGATGAGCGTTGTCTTGCCCACGCCGCTTGGCCCCACAATCGCCACCCGCTCGCCGGGCCGGATATGGCAAGAAACATCATGTAGCACCGGCGGTCCGGCGTCGTAGGCAAAGGTGACGTTGCGGAACTCAACTTCACCCTCCAGATGCTCCACCGGCAGGCCGCCTGTATCCTCCGGCACGATGTCATACAGAGCCGAAACCCGCTCCAGGGCGGCCAATGCGCTCTGGAGCTGGAGGTTGATGTTGGCCAGAAACCGGGCCGGTCCGTAGACATAGCCGACATAGGAGCGAAAGGCCAACAACGACCCCAGCGTCCACCGGTCCACGATGACCAGATAGGCCCCTGCGACCAGCACCACCAGATTGGCGACGTTGTTCAGCACTCCCAAACTCATCCCTGCCAAGGAGCTGACCGCCGTTTGCTCCAATGAAATTTGGAGGGCAGATTCCATCTCGGACATGACCCGTTCCACCTCCCGGTCTTCCGAGGCAAAGGATTTGATCAAGGGCACGGAGGCCAGCGACTCCTGGATGCGACGGGTGACGTTGGCCTGACGCTCCATAGATTGATGGCTCAGAACCCGCGTCCGACGGGAAAAAAAACGTGCCCAGATCACCAAGCCGGGGATGATGATCAGGGCGACGAGGGCCAGCCGCCATTCTAGATAGAAGAGCAAGGCGATCCCGCCCAACAGCCGCAGAATGTTGCTCAGAATGTTGACAATGGTGCTGGAAAAGAACCAGCGTAACCCCATCACGTCCGACGACAGGCGTGACATCAAATAGCCCACTTCTTTGTCATCAAAAAAGGATTTGGGGAAGCGCAGGGTCCTTTCCAGCAGGTCGCGCTGGATGTCCAGGAGGATCTCCTGCTCAAAGCGGGTGAAATAGTACCGCTGCAAGGCGTTGAACAGCATGGAGGTCACGAACAGGAGGGCGGTCGCCAGCACGACGGCGGCCAGGAGGTCCAGACGTTTGCCCAAAATGACCCGGTCTATCAGAAACCGGTTGATAAGGGGCTGGGGGAAACCGAGAAGCGTGTTGAACAAAATGAGGAGTGCCCCCAGCAATCCTTTGCGCCAATGGCGAAAGATGAAGGGGCGCAGGTTGTCCAGCCCGGTCCGCGCGTCATAGTCGCCGCGCCGGGCGATGCGGTCTTGGGGTGCTTCCCTGGCGAGACCTTGCTTGAGATAGTCGAACCAGGTTTTGCCTTTGCCTTGCGTCACCTTTCTGCCTCGGAGATCGCGGGCTTTCTGCGAATGGAACACAAGAGCGTGAATATGGCCCGGTCGTAGGTCCGGAGGGGATGACATGGACCGCCGCTAGTCCGGTCGGGAGAGGATCAGGTCGTAAGGCCGACGGCAGCGGAACCGTCCCCGCTCCGGCCACCATTGGGCCACGGTTTGTCCTTTGCAGATATATTTGACCGTCTCTTCTTCCCCTACCGTCAAAGCAAGGCGGATGATGGGCGGTTGCCACAAACGGGCAATCAGACCGCTTTTCCGCAACAAGCGGTAGGGTCGGCGGCCCAGCCGACGAACGATGTCCTCTCCGCGCCGCCACCACCGCCGCCCGGCCCGCCGGAGCCGGGCCTGCCACAAGCCACGCCGCCCACCGTGCACCGGCAGGATACGCCCTCCGCGCCGGACGTGTGTCACCCGGCCTACCAGGTTGTCTGCCGTTACCAGCCCCGTGTCTGCCCAGGGGTTGTTGTCGCCCTGGGTAACCAGACCGTGGGGCAGCACGGATCGTACCCGGTGGACGATCAAATTCTCCTTGCCCTCCGGGCCTATCCCCCGGAAGACTACCACGTCCCCGGCCTTTACCCGGTCGGGAGATATGTCCTCCAGGACCAAAGCGTCGCCCAGGCGGAACGTCCCGGCCATGCTCCGGCCTCGGTAAAAGCGGGTGATGTCTTGATCGGTGCGGACAATGGAACCGGTCAACATCTCATTCATGCGGTCAAACGCAGGGAGACCGTTGTTGTGCTGCCTTTTTCAGCATAGAGAGACGGTACTCGGGCCGCAACGGGTCGGGATTGCTTTCCAGGAGGATGAAACCGCAAGACGCGACCTCCCGATCCAATTGCTCTGCGCCGGAGAAAAATACCCAGTCAGACATGGGAAGATGGGCCTTCCGGTATATCTGTCTATACTTTGGCGTACATACCGTGAGCAGCAAGTGTCCACCGGGCCTCATGACCTGGTAGATGCCATGCATGACGTCAAATCTCTTTTCCCCTTGGCTGGAATAGAAGGAAAAGAAGACAAAATCAAAGCTGTTTTTCGCAAAGGGCAAGGCCGCGACGTCGGCTTGCACGAAAACGATCTCGTCGACTCCTTCAGACAGGAACAGTCGCCGCCCGGCTACGAGGTACAACGGCCCTAAATCTACGCAGATAATGCGGTGGCCCTGGTGGCAGATAGGGCGGGCTTCGCGTCCGTTCCCCGACCCCAAAACAAGTACGTCACTACCGGGAGAGAGGTAGCGGGCCACCAATCTCTCCTCCTCGGAAAGGAATCCGGACTCAAAGTTGACGCGCTTGGCGAACAGCGGCCCCCAGGGAAGCGACTTGTTCAAGAGCCGTTGGACATCGTCGGGTATCAACTCATCCTCTCCTTTGTGCCGCCATTGCTGCGTCGATGGCCTCCCAATCTACTTGGTCTCTGGGGAAGCGCATCTTATAAACCGGCGTCTGATGGCACATTGTATAGAACAGGTCAAACGCCCGGAGTTTGTGTTTCTTGGGAAGTACGGCGGTGTAGAGCAGGTGCTCTTCCCACAGATACTGTACCAACTGGGCCGGTTTGAGCGGCTCGATCCCGAATGAATGGGCCTTTTCCAAAAGAAAGAGACCTCCTAGTGGAGCCTGGCAAGGACCGCTGGTGATCCGACCGAAAGGAGTGGCGTGAGCAATCAGGTTCTGGCCCTCCAGCCGCACGATGATTTGATCGTCGTTCAATCGTAATCCGTCGGTTGCGTGCCGCAGGACGGTGGTTTTGCCTCCTTCATCCTGGGCCAAAAACAGGGCTGCCCGCCCGTGGCGGATCACCCCGCTGCTGTGTACCAACAGAGCAGAAAATTGGGGGAGAAAGGCGGAAAACATACGTGGCAGGTAGACGGCCACGCGCCCTTCCGGGGTATTTCCGTGTTCAAGGTAATAGAAAAAGTCCAGACGCCGTCGGTCCAAGTTCCAGATCAGCAGTCCGTCGGTATGGGTGCTTGCCATGATCCGCTCCGAGCGGTCCAGGCCGTGTTGCAGCCAATCGCGGACCTCCGAAGCACGCAGTAAGGGCGAATCTAGTACATCCAGAGAGGAAAATTCAATGCTCCGGGCCAATTGTGTCTGTTCCTCTTGCGTCAAGGGGGGGAGCAGTCGCGGGTCATGGTCAATGCAATGAACGCGAAAGCGAGGTTCCGGGCGGGCGGTAAGATCGGGTTGTGACTGCATATCCGGGGCATTCTGTTCCTGACCATAGTCTTCCGAGTAGAAAAAATAGAGTGCGCGCCGAACAAAATCTCTTCCTATTATATGCTTGGCATGGATCTCAACCTGTACATCTTGCGGGGATCGCTTCTGACAATCGCGCAACCAACCCAACACGACCGGGGAGCGTAAGAGTATGCTTTCCGAAGTCTGAGGACGATACACGTTTTTCAAAAGGCGCTGCAATTCGGTCGCCGGCGGCTCCGGCAAGAGGGAATCAAGGTCGATTCTACGCACATAATGGTACACATCGGGCGTAGCCCCATCTTGGGCGCGAAATTGGTCAAAGCTGCCGTTTTGCAAGCGAGGCAAAGGGCGATCAGATTCTGTACGGAATATGATACCGCCAATACGGTGGGTTACGGTAACCATGACACCCGATTCCTCCCCGTTCCCGGACATCAGCCCGATGAGCCAACATAATCTGTCGTAGATCGCTTTGCTACCATCCGGACAAAGCGAAACTCCCGGAGTCTGAGGCTCCGGGAGTTTGACTTGTGGACCGACAGACACGGGCCGCGCACAAACGATCTTTCTGGCCTGCAAGTTCGCGTACTGACTTCCCTCCACCTGTCCAGACACGCGTCGTTATCCATAACAGGCAGAGATTGGAGGTCTCTACGGTACGGCTGTCGCCAAGATCTGCCTCACCCTAAGGGGTATCAGTGCCGCCGCTTGTACATGTTTGGTTCACCGCCCCTGACCCGTTGACGCATTCACCCGATGTAGGATTGGGGCCGCTGGTACAGGGTTCAGGCCCCGTACCTGCAAACATGCCAGTGTTGCAGTTATTATCCGCTTGTGCTCCATCCGTACAACCTTCCGGCTGCGCGACAAAGCCTGACCCACATTGATAGAGAGGCCACTTCCCATTGACACCCAGACCGGAAATATCCCGGGCTATCGGGGATTGATATTTCAACTTGGCCACTGCGTTCCTCCTTTCAGACGGCGAACAAGAACGGATAAAATCAATCTAATGCCATTATAACCTACTTTGGCTCCGATGTCAAGGATGCAATTTCTTCGTTTCCGGGGAAAAGGGCATTTAGGGATCTTGAAAGCCGTTCAACTGGAATTTGTCCGGCTCTTGAACTTGTGGTACAATTTTGTGTGTCCCTGGGTGGACAAAACGTTTATTCCACCAGGCCAATTGCCATGACCATCCTGTTGAGCGATCTCCTCGCCGCCCTGCCCCAAAGCCGGGTTCAGGGCCGGACCAACGTCGCCATTACCGCCGTCGTTGCCGATTCGCGGCAGGTGATGCCCGGTAGCTTATTTGTCGCCTATCGGGGTGTGGCCGTGGACGGTCACACTTTCATCCCCCAAGCGCTGGACCGCGGAGCCGCCGCCATCGTCGCCGAGAGGCCCCTGCCGGCTTTGCCCGTCCCCTCTATCGTCGTTCCCGATGGGCGGGAAGCATTAGCCTACCTTTCGGCGGCTTGGCATGGCTTCCCTGCCCGTAAACTGGTCGTCGTCGGCGTGACCGGGACCGACGGCAAGACGACCACCTGCAATCTATTGTATCGCATCCTGACCGATGCCGGACGGCGTGTGGGGTTGGTCACGACCGTCAATGCCGTCATCGGCGGGCGGGTGAGCGATACCGGCCTGCATACCACCACGCCGGCCGCCCCGGACGTGCAACGCTACCTGGCCGAGATGGTCGCTGCCGGGGCCGAGATCGCCATCCTGGAAACCACTTCGGAAGGTTTGGCCCAGCAGCGCGTGGCTGCCTGCGACTTTGATCTCGCCGTCGTGACCAACATCACCCACGAGCACCTACAGTTCCACGGCACACTGCAGGCATACCAGCAGGCCAAAGCAATGCTCTTCCGTTACTTGACCAAAGGCTACCGCAAGGCGGGCACGCCCAAAGTGGCCGTCCTCAACGCCGATGACGATTCCTACCACTACCTGCGTCCCATCCCCGCCGACCGACATCTCAGCTACAGCATCGGAGGTGAGGCCGATCTGGTGGCCCTCGGTATTCGTCGTGGCGCAGATGACACCCGGTTCACCGTTCAATCGCCGGAGGGGACTTTTGAATTGCGCACCCGGCTACCCGGCGATTACAACATCGCCAACATCCTGGCCGCCGCCGGTGCGGCGCTGGCCCTGGGTGCGCCGGTTGAGGCGGTGCAGCAAGGCGTGTGGGACTTGGACGGCATCGTCGGTCGTATGGAGCGGGTGGACGAAGGCCAGGATTTCATCGCCCTGGTGGATTTTGCCCACACACCCAATGCCCTGGAGCAAGCATTGACCACGGTCCGTGCCATGACCGACGGTCGGATCATCGCCGTCTTTGGCAGTGCAGGCGAGCGGGATGTGCAAAAGCGGGCCTGGATGGGCGAGGTCGGTGGACGGCTGGCCGATGTGACGATCCTCACCGCCGAGGACCCCCGTCGTGAGCCGCTGGAAGACATCTTGGCCGAGATGGCACGGGGGGCGGAGCAGGCCGGAGCCGTCGAAGGCAAAACCTTCTTCCGCATTCCCGATAGAGCGGAGGCGATCCAATTCGCCGTGGACCTGGCCCGTCCCGGCGACCTGGTCATCTGCTGTGGCAAAGGCCACGAACGGTCCATGTGTTACGGCACGGTCGAAACACCCTGGAGCGAACACGAAGCCTTGCGGGCGGCCTTGCGCCGCCGACTTGCCCGGAAGAAAGATCATCCAGATTCCTCCTCCCGTTGAGCGCAGCATTTTGCCCTGGCCCCCGTCCTATGGTAGACTGGGCCGATAGCACACCGACGGAGCAAGGAGAGGGGGAACGGCTATGCGTGTGTTGTTTATCACCCAACAAATTGATTACGAACCCCAGGGCATCATGTCCCTTTCCAGTACCCTCAAGGCTGCCGGCCACGAGGTGGATTTGGCCGTAGCCGCCCATCACGATCCCCTGGAAGCGGTCCGCACCTTCCGTCCCGATGTGGTGGCCTATTCGGTCATCACCGGTTCTCAGCGGTACTACCTGGACCTGAATCGTCGCATCAAAGCCGAGCGACCCGATCTGTTTTCCGTATTCGGTGGGCCACACCCCACTTTCTTCCCGGAGATGGTCACCGAGGAAGGGGTAGACGGCATCTGTCGCGGGGAAGGCGAAGGGGCTTTGGCCGAATTGGTGGATGTTCTGGCCGAAGGTGGTCCGGAGGCGGTTCTGGGCGTGGCCAATTGGTCCTTCCACCGCGACGGGGAGACCGTGCACAACCCCGTCCGTCCTTATATCCACGATCTGGATAGCCTACCCTTCCCCGACCGGGCGTTGGTTTATGAGCGGGACCCGGTATCTGCCCGCAGCAAGATCAAACATTTCCTGGCCGGGCGGGGTTGCCCTTACAACTGCACCTATTGCTTCAATCATGCCCTGGGTGAAATATACCGGGGCAAGGGGAAACGCTTCCGTATGCGCAGCGTGGACCATGTGATTGAGGAGGTTCGCTGGGTGCGGGACCACTACCCTTTGGAATTCGTTGTCTTTGTGGACGATACCTTTGTCCTTTCGCGGACGTGGCTGGCCGAATTTGCCGAAAAATTCCCCCGCGAGATCGGGTTGCCCTTCTTTTGCAACACAAGGGCTAACCTGGTCACAGAAGAACAGGTCCGGCTACTCAAGGCGGCGGGTTGCCATTCGGTCAGTATGGGGATCGAAGCCGGTAGTGATCGCATCCGCAACGGCCTTCTCAAGCGAAATATGAGCAAAGAGCAGATTTTGGAGGCTGCTCGGCTCCTTCGGGAGGGGGGGCTTCATTTCACCACGACCAACATGATCGGTTTGCCGACCACCACCTTGGATGACGATTTTGAGACCCTGGATTTGAACATTCAGATTCGTCCCTCGTATGCGCATGTGTTCATCTTTCAGCCTTACCCTCGTACCGAGCTTGGCGAGTTCACCCGTGAGCACGGCTGGATGGTGGGGACGTTCGACGACATCGGCGAGGTAGCTTGGGACCATTCGGTCTTGGATTTTGATGAGGAACACAAGCGGGGGTTGGCCGTGCTACAGCGGTTTTTCGCCATCGGCGTCGAGTGGCCCCGCACCGTACCCCTCATCAAACGGCTGATGCGCCTGCCCGATAACTTTTTCTTTGTGCTGCTCAACAAGATGTGGAAGGGATGGGCTATCAAAAATCGGATACACCCTGTGCGCCTCGGCCCGCGGGAGATGGTAGAGATCGCCTGGCATTTTATGCGCATCAAATCGTAGTTCCCCACCCCGATTCCTCCGAGGGCGCCCAGGGTACGATGGATGTGCTCGCCTTGCCCTATGCTTCCCCTGCTTCCCTCGCAGCAGGATGACCCGGTGCGGGCATACAGATCACCTCTAGGAAGCGAAGATCAAAGAAGGTCTGGGCATGGCTGGGGCGGAGGATCACGGCGGTATCTGCGCCTCGTCCCGTCCCGGCAATGGCGATCACCGCCTCGTCGGTGCGGACCAAACCGGCGTCTGCAGCCATCAACGACATCTCGGCGGCCACCTTGATTCCCTCACCAAAGGTGCGCAGCGTGTAGGCCATGATCTCATCCACCTGATAGGTCCCCAACCTTTTGCGAACGGCCCGTCCGACGCCGCCGAAAGCATGGGTAGTGGTCAAGATGGTGGCCCCCGTCGCCTCAATGGCGGCCCGATTCTCCGGGGTTAGCTCCTGGGTATCGGGGCGACGGAAGCCGGTTGAGTGGGTGACGATGATGAGATCAAACCCGGCGAATTTCCGAGCCGCTTGTACGCCGGTCGCACCGCCGGTCGTCGCCACCACGACCTTGCGGATGCCGAGTTGCCGGGCGCGGGCGTAGGCCAGCTCCAATGTACGGGCCGTGTTGGCCGGGCCGGGGCGGGTAAAATAGGTACACGGAGCAACGATCTCGTTCATACTCCCTCCTCCACCGTTCTGTGTGCCTTTGGCATCATACCAGACATATCGCCGTGGCGCAAACCGGGCAGCCGTGCAGGGTCAGGGCACCGCGAAGGCTGCAGGCTGCTCCCGTGCCGAATCTTGTTGCTGCTCGGCGGGGGCCGACCGGGATTTTCATCCTCTAAACCCTGTTTGACGACGCCCCTCCGCCGTGGTATACTGAACCGCGGCGCCCGACGGTGAATGCCCATCTGTTATTGTGAGAGGTGCATTTTATGAGATTATTCGGCAAACGCAAAAAAAAGGAACGGCGCGTCGTCTTTATCGGGCTGGACGGCACGCCCTTTACCTTTATGCGGCGGCTCATCGCGGAGGGGCGAGCACCCCATGTCGCCCGCCTGGCCGAACAGGGTAGCTTACTGCGCATGGATTCCATATGGCCCTGGGTGTCATCGGTCGCATGGAGTACGATGATGACCGGTGTCAACCCCGGCAAACACAACATCTTTGGGTTCATTGACCGCGACCCGGCTTCTTACAAACAGTTCATCCCCACCTCGCGGCAGATGAAGGCCAAAACTCTGTGGGAGATACTGAGCGAGGCAGGCAAACGGGTGATCGTCGTCAACGTGCCCGTTACCTATCCACCCCGCCGGGTCAACGGCATCTTGATCGGCGGCTTTCTCAGTCCCGGCCTGGAAAAAGCGGTTTATCCTCCCTCCTATCTGCCGACCCTCCAATCGCTGGGCTACATCGTAGATGCCGACCCCTGGAAAGCCCGCGAATCAAAAGACCTGGCCCTCCAAGAGGTCAACAAGGTGCTGGATGCCCGCATCCGGGCGTTGTTCCACCTGTTGGAAAAGGAAGAGTGGGACTACCTGCACGTCCACATCATGGAGACCGACCGCCTGCACCACTTTTTATGGCGACAGATGGAGGAAAACGATCCGACCTACGCCCCTGCGTTCTACGATTTCTATCGGCGCATTGACGAGATGTTGGGCCGCCTGGCTGCCAAACTGGATGACCGCACTACGCTGATGTGGATGGCCGATCACGGTTTCTGTTCCATCAAAAAAGAGGTCTATGTCAATCGCTGGCTGATGGACAAAGGATGGCTCAAATTACGGAACGTCCCCCCGGACCGGAAAAGAGGGTTGCACGAGATCGCTCCGGAATCGGTGGCCTACAGCTTGGATCCGGGCAGGGTGTTCATCCGGGTGCAGGGCCGGGAAAAGGAAGGACCGGTCGCTCCCGGCGCGGAATATGAGGCCCTGCGTGATGAGATCGCCACCGCCGCTTTGGACCTGCGCGACCCCGACGACGGCTCTCCCATCTTTCAGGCTGCTTTCAAGCGAGAGGAACTGTACCACGGTCCTTACCTTGAGCAAGCCGCCGACCTGATCCTGGCCCCTTACGATGGCTACGATCCCAAAGGGCCGCTTTACAAGGAAACGCTGACCTACAGGGGGGATGAGCTGGTGGGGATGCACACTTACGACGACGCCATGCTTTACATCGGCGGACACACGATCCCCCAGGAGCGATTCTCGGTGTTGAGGGTTATGCCCACCATCCTGTCGCTGATGGGTGTGCCGCAACCGCCCGGCTTGGATGGAGAGTCGTTGCTGTAGGGTATGGTGAGCAATGGAGCACGAGCTGCGCTTGCGCATCTTTTGGGCAATCCATCTGCTTTTGTTGGGCCTGTTCGGCTTGGAAACGGCCTTCATCCTGGCGACGGTGTTGCGTGCGCGGCTGCCCGGCCTGCCCGCCGATGCGCCCCGCCGCCGTAAACTGGCCGTTGCCCTGGGCCGGGGAGTGCGGCTGACCTTCCGCCACCTGGGACTTGTGCTGCGTGCCCTGGTCGGCGACGGCTTGCTCCACCGGCGGATGACCGCCCACCGCCGCCGCTGGCTGGCCCACCTGGCCGTGCTTTGGGCCTGGCTGGGGCTGGGGGTTCTGTCCATCACCACCGGGTTCGTCGTTGAAATCCTGCCCCGCCTGGGCCTGACGCCCGACCGGATCGCCGCCGTTCCCCTGCTGGGCGGCCTGTTCCATGCCGACGTGTGGTGGGTTGCCCTCCTCAACGAACTGCTGGGCTTGATCGCCCTGCTCGGCATGGGCTTAATCCTCTACCGCCACGCCTTCCGCCGCGAGTCGTGGCTCCGCACCCTCCCCGGCGATAGACTCGTCCTGGCCCTGCTGACCTTTATCGCCCTCGGCGGCTTCCCCACGGAAACGTTCCGCCTCCTGGCCGATTACACCCTCCCCGGCGGTATCTTTGCCCCCGCCCCGGCCCTCATCCCGGCGGAGCGATTGCCGCCGTCCCTGTACCCCCTTTGGGGGCCGCAGTGGGGCTTTATCGGCTACGGAGGGGCGCGGCTGCTGGCCGGTCTTTGCCTTTCCGCCCAAACCTGGGCCGTCTGGCACAACGTTTCCTTCTGGCTCCACTTTGCCGCCGTCTCGCTTTTGCTCTTTGCCCTGCCCTTCACCCGCTTCGCCCACGTCCTCTTTGCCCCGTTGGTCGTAGTCGGCAACCGTATGCTTGGGGAGGAGGCGCGGTGAAAGAGGCGGAACGGCGCGTAAACCTGGCCCATTTCACCCTGTGGCAACTGCTGGAACTGG
Organism: uncultured Anaerolineaceae bacterium; assembly: GCA_964593865.1. Taxonomy (GTDB): domain Bacteria; phylum Chloroflexota; class Anaerolineae; order JAAYZQ01; family JAAYZQ01; genus CAZQKE01. The sequence continues at coordinate 83,550 of CAZQKE010000031.1, forward strand.
AAGCCTGCACCCGCTGCGGCGAATGCGTCGAAACCTGCCCGACCTTTGTCGCCGCCGGGGATGAAACGATCCACCCCCTGACCAAGATCGCCCAGGCCAAACGCTTTTGGAAAGCGGACCACCTGGGGCCGCTGGCCCGGCTTTTCGGCCTGCGCCCGCCCGATGAAGAGGAGCGGGCCGCCTTTGCCCAGGGCGTTTACCAATGCACCCTCTGCGCCCACTGCCGCGTCGTCTGCCCGGTGGGGATAGACACCCGCCCTTTGTGGATCGCCTTGCGCGAGCAGCTGGTGGATTGGGGCCTTTACCCGCCCGCCTTTGACACCCTGCGTCGGAGCGTCACAGAGCAGCACAACATCGCCGCCCAGGATAACGCCCTCCGCCTCCTCTGGACGGAGAACATGGACCCCGCCCCCCAGGGCCTGGACCGCCGCCCCGGCGCCGAGACGGTCTATTTCGTCGGCTGTGTGGCCGCCTTTTACCCCCGCGCCTATGGCGTGCCGCGCAGCTTTGTGCAGATTCTGGCCCGCAGCGGGCAGGAAGTAACGACGCTGGGCGGCGAGGAGTGGTGCTGCGGCTTTCCCCTCCACATCGCCGGGATGGGCCGCCGGGCCGAGGCACTGGCCCGTCACAACGTCCGGGCGGTGGCGGCCCTGGGAGCGCGGCAGGTGGTGATGACCTGCCCCTCCTGCTACCACACCTGGCGGTACGAATACCCTCGCTGGTTGGGGGAGCCGCTGCCCTTCCGGGTTGTCCACGCCGTTGAGTTGCTGACCGAACTGCTGGAAAAGGGCCGCCTGCCCCCCCTGGGGAGCTTCCCCCGGCGCGTCACCTATCACGACCCCTGCGACCTGGGGCGCACCGGCGGCATCTATGACGCGCCGCGCCGCCTGCTCCGGGCCGTCCCCGACCTGGAACTGGTGGAGATGGCCGATAACCGGGAGCACGCCCTCTGTTGCGGCGGCGGCGGCGACGCCGAAATGGGCTACCCCGACCTGACGGCGGCGGTGGGGCGGCGGCGCATCGCCCAAGCCCGTGACGTAGAGGCCCAGGTCATCGCCTCCGCTTGCCAGCAATGCAAGCGCACCCTGGCCGAAGCCGCCCGCAGGGAACGGCTCCGCATCCGGGCGATGGATGTGGTGGAGATCCTGTGGCAATCCATTGAAAGAGGATGAAAAATGAAGATAGAAGGATACGAATTTCCCGACGATCTGTGGTATGACCGCCATCACAATTGGGCACGCATTGAAGGCGACGTAGCGACCATCGGCCTGACCGATTTCGGCCAGGCCCTGGCCGGAGAGATCCTCTACGCCGAGTTGCCGCGACCGGGCCGCAAGATCACCCAGGGCCGGCCCTACATGTCCCTGGAATCGGGCAAGTGGGTGGGGCACATCAAGGCCATCGTCAGCGGCACCGTCTTGGAGGTCAACGAGGAAATTGAGTTTGAAAGCCGCATCATCAACGAGGACCCCTACGGACAGGGCTGGGTGGCCCGCGTCCGGCTGGAGGGCCAACCGGAGGGCCTGTTGCGGGCGGGCGATCCCGAATTTGCGGCGTTGATCGCCGCCGAGAAGAAAAAGCACGGGAAGTGATGCGAGCGCAGACATAAGATCGGGGATGCACGATGAATCTGTACGATTTGGGCCATGTGCCCTGGCTCGATTCGCAGCTGATCTACCATGCCTTGCCGCGCTTGGGGCTGGAAGGCTTGATCCTGCTGGCTCCGAAGGAACCGTATGTCTGCATCGGCTACCATCAAGACGTGGAGCAGGAAGTGGACCTGTCCTACTGCCGTCGGCAGGGGATTCCCGTCTTTCGGCGAGAGGTGGGAGGCGGGGCGGTCTATCTTGACGGGCAGCAACTCTTTTACCAACTGGTCCTGCGCCGAGATCGCCCCCTGGCCCTGGGCGATAAAGCATCCCTTTACCGCCGCCTGCTGGCCCCCGTGGTGCAGACCTACCGCGACCTGGGCGTGGATGCACGCTACAAGCCGGTGAACGACATCATCACCGCCGAAGGGCGCAAGATTTCGGGCAACGGCGCGGCCGAGATCGCCGACCACTTGGTCCTGGTGGGCAACCTGATCGCCGATTTTGACTATGAAACGATGGTCCGTGTGTTGCGCCTACCCGATGAAAAGTTCCGCGACAAGGTGTTCGCCAGCCTGCGCGAGAACCTGACGACCCTCAAGCGGGAGCTGGGCCGAATCCCCCCTTGGGAAACCATGACGGCAACCCTCATCCGCAACTTTGAAACGCTCCTCGGCCCGTTGACGCCCACCCCTCTGCCCCCTGCCGTCCGGGAAAAGGCGGCGGAGCTGGCCGCCTTCTACACGACCACCGACTGGTTGCACAAAGCACGGCGGCGGCCCCACAAAGGGCGAAGGGTCAAGATCGCCGAGGGGGTGGAAGTGGTCCGGCGGGTGCACAAGGCGCCGGGCGGTCTCATCCGGGCCACCGTTGAAGTGCGGCAAGGGCGCATTGAATCGGCCGAGATTTCCGGTGACTTTTTTTTCTACCCCGCCGAGAAACTGGCCGCCCTGGAGGATCACCTGGCCGGTGTTGCGTTGGAGGATGCGGAGGAGGCAATCGCCGCTTTCTACCGCGCTCATGCCGTTGAATCGCCGGGGATGACGCCCCGCGACTTGGCATTGGCCCTGGGCGCGGGATGAGAACGTGGGCCGGGGGCGGCGGGACATGGCTTTACCGTCCCCGGCCAAGTCGTGTGAATGCACCGGCCCTGGGGCAGGAAAGATGAGGAGGAACCCAATGGCAACGATAGAAGAAATTGTCAATTTGCTGGATACGCTTGACCCCCAGGATTTGGAGTTTGTGGCCGATTTCGTCCGCTACCTTCGTTGGAAACGGGGCTTGGCTGCCTTTGCCGCCGATGGCCGGCCCTGGACCTTTGACTTTGTGGAACACTTTCGGCGGGCCATCGTCGGCGCGGATACGGACCCTGCAGGCATGGAGGTTCGCGTGGGGGAGGCAACCTGTGGCGGCGAGACGCGCATGGCCCTTTGGCAGCATCCGCCGGTACAAGGCGCGTCCTTTGTAGAGTACCAAGTCCCCGTGCCCGCCGATGTGAGCGACCTACGGTTGCATTTTGCCACCGGTATCCGCGACGGTGCGCACCTGGCCGAAGGAAATGTCATTGCTTTCCGGGTGTTTGTCAACGATTGGAAGATCTGGAGCGATACCCAGCACGCCCGCTCCTGGAGGGAGCACGAGATTGTCATGCCGACCCTGCCCGGCGACATCGTCCGTGTCCGCTTTGTCACCGACGGTTTGGGCAACCACGAATGGGCCTGGGCGGTGTGGGGAGAACCCCGCCTGATCGGGCGGATTGTGGCCCGTGCCGAGCAGTAGCGCAACCCGGCGGCTTGGCCGATGGAAGGCGGCCGGCGGCCCGCCACGTACGGTTTCAAAATCCGGAGACTTGCGCCACCGGGCCGGGCCGAGTTTGTGGGACGGCCTGCGGTTTCCGAGGAGAGAGGAGGAACGATGGAGTTTCTACTCAACGAAGAGCAGCGTATGGTCCGGGATATGGTGCGCGATTTCGCCCAGAACGAGATCGCGCCCCGCGCCGCCCAAGTGGACGAAAAGGAAGAATTCCCCGCAGAAAACATCCGCAAGATGGCCGAATTGGGGTTGCTGGGCTTGCCTTATCCCGAAGAGTACGGCGGTGGCGGGGGAGACTATCTCAGCTACGCCGTTGCCGTTGAAGAGATCGCCCGCGCCTGTGGCTCTACCGCCTTGATCTACGCGGCCCACGTCTCCCTGGGCTGCGGGCCGATCTACTATTTCGGCACGGAGGCCCAAAAGAAAAAGTGGCTTCCCCACCTGTGCAGCGGCAAAGGACTCGCCGCCTTTGGCCTCACCGAGCCGGAGGCCGGGTCCGATGCCGGGGCCACCCGCACAACCGCCGTCCGTGACGGCGATTTTTACATCCTCAACGGCAGCAAAATGTGGATCACCTCCGGTGCCATCGCCGATGTGGTGATCGTGTCCGCCAAAACCGACCCTCAGGCGGGGACGCGGGGCATTTCCTGCTTCCTGGTGGAAAAGGGGACACCCGGCTTTATCCCCGGCAAGAACGAACCCAAAATGGGCCTCAAAGGTTCGGTGACCTCGGCCCTTTCCTTTGAAGATTGCCGCATTCCGGCGGAAAACCTGCTGGGCCGCGAAGGGGAAGGGTTCAAACAGATGCTCATCACGTTGGATGCCGGGCGGATCGGCATCGGAGCGATGGCCGTGGGGTTGGCCCAGGCGGCCTTTGATGCCGCCGTCCGCTACGCCCAGGAGCGGGTTCAGTTCGGTCGTCCCATCGCCCGTTTCCAGGCCATCCGGTGGATGATCGCCGACATGGCAACCGAGATAGACGCTGCCCGGCTGATGGTCTACCGGGCGGCGGCCATGAAGGATGCGGGACGGCGTTTCACCAAAGAGGCGGCCATGGCGAAGCTATTCGCCGCGGAGACGGCGGAGCGGGCTGCCTTCAAAGCCATCCAGATCCACGGGGGCTATGGCTACAGCCGTGAATACCCGGTGGAGCGCATCTACCGCGATCAACGCCTGTGCAGCATCGGCGAGGGGACCAGCGAAATCCAGCGGCTGGTCATCGCCCGCCAGATTCTGGGCAAATAACGCGCTTCCACAAGATCAGCCCACACATTGCACCGATCCCGTCCCATACCAGGTCCACCGGGTCCATGCAGCGGCCCGGCACGAAGCTTTGGTGAAATTCGTCGCCGAGGGCATAAAGCATGGTCAGCGCGAAGGCCGGGGGCCAGGGCCGCTCTTCCAACGCCCGCGCCAGGAAAAAGGCCAGCCCGGCAAAGAGCATGATGTGGGCGACGATGCTGAGCAGGTCGCCGAGCCAGCGGGCCGGGGGCTTGGGGAAGTCGGGACGGGAGGAAAGGAAAAAGATCAGCCCCATCCAGGCCAACACCGGCAGCCAGCGGGCCGGACGGCCGGTCATGTCTCCGCTCCCCGCCGCGCCAGGGCGATGTGGTAGGCGTGTTCCACTTTGCCGATGCGTTTTTCCCAGTCAAACCGCTCCCAGATGCGGCGGTGGGCGTTGCGGCCCAGCTCGGCGGCCCAAGCCCGGTCCGAAAGGGCGGCCAACAACGCCTGGGCCAGTTCCTCCCTGTCGCCCGGCTCGGTCAGCAGCCCGGAGCGGCCATCCTCAATGTAGCTCAGGTTTTCGCCGACGCGACTGGAGATCACCGCCCGGCCCACGGCCATCGCCGTCACCACCTTGCCCGCACACTTGGCCCGGTTGATGAGGGTATCGCGGTAGGGGTTGACGGTGATGTCGGCGGCGGCCATGTAAAAGGGGGCCTCCTCGCGGGCGATCCAGCCGGGAAAGAGCACCCGGTCCGCCAGCCCCTTTTCCCGGACGTAGGCTTGCAGCGCGGCCTTGCCGTCTCCCTCCCCGGCGATGACCAGGCGGGCCTGGGGCAACTGCTCGGCAACGCGGGCAAAGGCATCCACGGCCAGGTCCATGTCGCTGCCGTGGGGGATGTGCCCCAGGTAAAGGGCTAAAGGCGCGTCGCCCACGCCCAGGGTAGCCCGCACCCGGGCGATGCGTTCCGCGTCGACGGGGTAAAGATCGCGCAGCCGGGGGTCGGGGCCGTTGGGCAGGTAGATCACCCGCTCCGGCTCCACACCAAAGCCCCAGACCTGAGTCTGCAGGGTGCGGCTGGCCACGGTCACGGCGTCGGCATGGAGGGCCGTCCATCGTTCCTGCCAGGCGAAAAACCGCTTCCACAGGGGCGGATAGGGGTTGACCTCGTTCCATCCGCCGGTCCCTTCCCAATCGTCGCTATCCAACACCAGGGGCCGCCGCGAAAAAAGGCGCAGGTGCAAGGCGGTCAAGCCGCTGTAGGCGATGGGTTTGAAGACATGGACCACATCGGCCCCCAGCCGGACGGCACGACGGGCCATGCGTAGGGGGACGAGGAGACGGTGTTTCAGGTCGTCGCGGGGCAAGACCATGTTTTCCAGGCGGACGCCTTCCGCTTCCCAAACGCGCCCCGAATCGGCGGGATTGTCGTAGGGCGGCATCAGGATCGTCACCTGATGGCCGCGCCGGACCAGGGAGCGG
>CAZQKE010000032.1:0-17473 GCA_964593865.1 uncultured Anaerolineaceae bacterium
GATTTCATCCACACCCTGACCTTCTCCCTGGCGACGGCCATGGCCGCTATGGCCGGTGCGGCCCTGCTTTACATGTTCCAGGCCTACCCCACCGTCGGCCTCAAGCCCCTGTACCTTTCCTGGTACGTGGTGATGCTGGTGGGGCTGGGCAACGTCTACGGCGCCATCGTCGGCGGGTTCATCGTCGCCCTGCTGCAAACGGCCACCCAGCAGTTCATCGGCATCGCCTGGGAAGACGTGGTCCCGACGATCGTGATGATCCTGGTGCTGCTGATCGTCCCTTCCGGCATCTTTGGCAGCGAAGTCAAAGGCATTCAGGAACAGTAAAGGAGGCAGCAGATGGATACCCGGAAAACGTTGTGGGGGCGCATCACCGAGGGCTTGAACAGGTTGGGCTTTAGCCCCCTGGGGTTGCTCCTGATCGCCATCCTCTTTGTGCTGCCCCTGATCCCACCTTTCAACCAGGAGCACATTCTCCGCTGGCTGATCATGGGGGCCTTCCTGGCCGCCCAATCCGTCGCCTTTGACTTTACCGGCGGCTATATCAACGTGGTCAACTTTGGCTTTGCCGCCATCCTGGGCCTGGGGGCCTACACCGCCGCCATCCTGTCCAACACCTCTCCCGTTTTGGCGGTGCAGCCGGGCCTTTCCCCCTGGCTCACCATCTGGATCGGCGCGCTGGCCTCCGGATTGGTCGGCCTGGGGCTGGGGATGCTGACCCTGCGCTTGCGGGGCATCTTTGCCGCCGTTATGGCCTGGTTCGTGGGCATCGCCCTGATGGGCATCGTCCGCAACTGGACCGCCGTCACCCGTGGCCCCCTGGGGATGCACCCCACCACCTTGCTGGAGACCACTTCCAACCGCCCCTACTTTTACATCATCCTGATCATGATGCTGGTGGTCTATATCGTCCTCAAACAGATCGTGCGCTCCCACTATGGGCTGGCCTTCCGGGCCATCGGCCAGAATTTCGACGCCGCCCGCGCCTCCGGCATCAACCCCACCTACTACCGGGTGTTCAACTTTACCCTTTCGGCCTTTTTCGCCGGGTGGCTGGGCGGTTTTTATGCCTTCTATTTCGGCGCACTGACGCCGCAAACGCTGATGCACACCTCCAAAACGGTGGAGGTGCTGGCCATCGCCTACATCGGCGGGCGGGGCAGCCTGTGGGGCGGCATCGCCATCGCCTTCCCCTTCGTCTTTTTCATTGAGTTCCTGCGCTCCAACTTTACCGACCTGCCGGGCCTGCACCTGATCATCTACGGCGTGCTGATGATCGTGGTCATGATCTACTATCCAGCCGGGTTCGTGGGCCTGTACGAGTGGGCGAAGGCGAAACTGATCGGCATCTTTGCCAAAGGGTAATCGGTAGATTGGGAAATTGGGGATAGAAGGGCGATGGGCACGATCCTGATACCGACGGCGGAAACCATGCCACGCACCGCCGTCCACGAATGAGGCCGCGCGGATTCGTGCATTCGTGCATTCGCGCCCGATTCGTGGACGGCCCGCTTTGGCGGTTGCGGAGATTTTAACCGCAAAGGCGCAAAGGCCGCAAAGGAAAGAAGAAAAAGTAAGAAAACCTTCGCGCCCTTGGCGTCTTGGCGGTTCCAAGATTTGAACCACAAAGGCGCAAAAAGAAGCTGGGAGTTTATTTTCGAGGGAGAGGATGATTCGAGAAATCCTGACAAATAGCGACATTGAAGCAATACACAAAACAAGCATGAAATTGCTGGAAACGGTCGGCGTCGAGTTCCCCTACGAACCGGCCCTGGCCGTGTTCCAAAAGCATGGGGTGCGGGTGGAAGGCAGCCGCGTCTACCTGACCGAGGACCGGGTGCTGGCCGCCCTGGAGACCGTGCCGCAACGGTTCACCATCCACGCCCGCAACCCGGAGCGCAACGTGACCGTCGGCTACGGGCAACCGCCGGTCCTGGCCCCGGCCTACGGCGCTCCCTTTTTGGTGGATTACGAGGTCGGCAAACGGGAGCCGACGATGGCGGATTATCACCGGCTGGTCAAGCTGGCCCACGCCCTGCCCAACCAGGACCTGAGCGGCCATTTGCTGGTCGAGCCGGGCGACGTCTCCCCGGCGACGGCCCATCTGCAAATGCTACAGGCCCACATCCTCCATTCGGACAAACCTTTCATCGGCAGCACGGTGGGCAAACGGGGCGCCCGCGATACGTTCGAGATGGCCCGCATCCTCTTTGGCGATCTGGACCGGCCCGTGACCATCGGCCTGATCAATAGCCTGACGCCCCTGGGCTACAGCCCGGAGATGCTGGAAGCGTTGGTCGAATATGCCCAGGCCCGCCAGCCGGTGATCCTGGCGGCCCTGGCCATGGCCGGTTCGACGGCGCCCATCACTCTGGCCGGGATGCTTGCCACCCAGACCGCCGAGTTGCTGGCCGGGATCGCCCTGACCCAACTGATCAACCCCGGCACGCCCGCCGTGTTCGGCTCCACCTCCACCAACATTGACATGCGGACCGGCGCGTTAGCCATCGGCAGCCCGGAGCTTTCGCAGATGATCGTGGCCCACGCCCAACTGGCCCGCTTCTACAAGCTCCCCTCCCGCAGCGGCGGCGCACTGACCGACGCCAGCACGCCCGACGCCCAGGCCGGGTACGAATCCATGATGGGATTGATGACCACCTTCGCGGCGGACATTGATTTCGTGCTCCACGCCGGGGGCATTCTCAGCTCCTATCTGGCCTTTTCTTACGAAAAACTGGTGCTGGATGACGAGATGTGCGGCATGGTGCGTCGCTTCTACGGGGGCTTTGCCGTGGACGACGAAACGCTTTCCTACGACGTGATCGCCCACGTGGGGCCGGGGGGCAATTTCCTGATGGAGGATCAGACCTTGCTCCGCTGCCGCACCGAATTCTGGATGCCGCAGGTCGGCGACCGGGGCGGCCTGGAGGCATGGATGCAGGCCGGTCGGCCCACCGCCCTGGACCGCGCCCACCAACGCTGGCAGGAGTTGGTGGCCCGGCATGAGGACCCACCTCTGGATGCGACCATCGCCCGCCAACTGGCCGACTACGTCGCCCAGGCGGGATAGCGCAAGCTTCCGGCTTGCCGATCCACCAAATTACAATTTACTGATTACCAATTTACCAAATGAAGGAGGAAAAAAAATGAGCGACATTTTGGAAGAGATCTCGACCGCCGTCATCGAAGGCAACATGGACGACATCGAAGACCTGACGGAGGACGCCTTGGACGAGGGGCTGAGTGCCGAGGACATTCTGAACAAAGGTCTGATGCCCGGCATGGATTACGTCGGCGTCGAGTTCAAGGCAGGCAACATGTTCGTCCCGGAAGTGCTGCGTTCGGCCAAAGCCATGCAAGCCTCGATGGACATTCTGCGCCCCTTGCTGGTCGAAGGCGGCGTGGAGATGATCGGCAAAGTGCTGCTGGGCACGGTCAAGGGCGACCTGCACGACATCGGCAAAAACCTGGTGGGCATGATGTGCGAAGGGGCCGGGTTCGAGATCAAGGACCTGGGCAAAAACGTTGAGCCGGAAGCCTTTGTCCAAGCCGTCAGAGAGTTTGAGCCGGATGTGGTGGGTATGTCGGCCTTGCTGACGACAACGATGCGCATGATGGGCCACACCATCCAGGCGTTGGAGGAAGCGGGGCTGCGCGATAAGGTCAAGATCATGATCGGCGGTGCGCCCGTGACCCAGGCATTTGCCGACCAGATCGGCGCCGACGGCTATGCCTCCAACGCGGCCTCTGCGGCGGAGCTGGCTAAAAAGTTCGTAAACGCATAACACTACACCGAATAGAACACCGAATAGAACACCGAATGGGGAAAGGAACGAATTTGTTGTGGTACCTGAATTCGTTAGTGTCCAAATTCGCTGTAGTGTAGTATCCAAATTCGCTGTAGTGCAGTGTCCAAATTCGCTGTAGTGCCTAAAAGGAGGTTGAATTCATGCGAGCAAACTACGTCATCAATTCCGGAGTGCGCTTTCGGATGCTCTCCGACGATCAGTTGCAGGAGCTTTTCGACGGCGTGCTCCATGTCCTTGAGTACACCGGGTTGGATGTCTACCACGACGAAGCCCGGGACATTTTGAAAAAGGCCGGGGCTTGGGTGGACGGCTTGCGGGTGCGTCTGCCGTCCTACATGGTCAAAGATGCGTTGGCCAAAGCACCGCGCAGCTTCACCATCTTTGCCCGCGACGGCAATCCCAAACATGACATCCATATTGGACCGGGGCGGGCGCACTTTGGCCCCGGCCCCACCTGCCCCAACTTTATTGATGTGGAAACGCTGGAGCGGCGGCCCTATGTCAAGAGCGATGTGCCCATCGTCGCCAAGATTTGCGATGCTTTGCCCAACATTGACTTTGTTGAGTCGTTGGGCACGGTCAGCGACGTACACCATGAGCTGGGTGCGCTGTACGAGTTCGCCGGGATGTTCCCCAACACCAGCAAGCCTATCGTCGCCTGGTCCTACGACCGCTACGATTCGGCCGCCATCCACGAGATCGCCGTAGCCGAAGCCGGGGGGCAGGAGGCGTTCGAAAAGCGGCCCACCTACATCCATTATTGCGAGCCGCTTTCGCCTCTGGTCAGCACTTTTGAGGCGGTGGACAAACTCATCTTTGCCGCCCGTCACCGCGTCCCTCTCATCTTCACCCCTTGTCCTATCGCCGGGGGCACGGCGCCCATCACCTCGGCGGGCATCATTATCCAGGGTGTGGCCGAATCGTGGATGGGCCTGGTCCTGGCCCAGACCATCCAGCCGGGCTTACCCTTCTTTATGGGCGGCGTCTTTTCGGTGATGGACATGAGCTCCATGATCTTGGCCTACGGTGCGCCGGAGCTGCCGCTGAACATGGCCGCCCTGACCGAATTGGCCCACTTTGTCGGGCTGCCCTTGTGGCAGACGGGGGGTTGCACCGATTCCAAGACCTTTGACGAACAAGCCATCATTGAAGGGAGCATGTCGGTCCTCTTCTCCGCCCTCACTGGCGGTGACCTGTGCCATGATGTAGGCTACACCGAGAGTGCCATGACCGGTTCCGTCTTCCAACTGTGTGCAATGGACGAGGCCATCGGTTACGCACGGCGCATCACGCGGGGCATTGAGGTCAACGAGGACACCCTGGCCGTGGACGTGATCCACAACGTCGGCCCCAACGGTCACTACCTGCGTGAGGAGCATACCCGCCGCTACTACAAGACCGAATTCTGGTATCCCAATATCAGCGACCGCCACAATTTTGAGGAATGGGACATGATGGGCCGAACGACGTTCAAGGAACGGACCATTGCCCGTGTGCGTGACATCTTGGCCAGCCACAAACCCTCGCCCATCAAACCGGAGACGGAAAAGGTCATTGAAAAGGTTCTGGCCGAGGCCGAAGAGCGTGTCAAAGATCACATCTAGTCAAGGGAGGGTAAACCCATGAGCGATATTCTGGAAAAACTGGCAACCGCCGTCATAGAAGGCGATGCAGAAGCGGCGGAAAAGTTGACAAAGCGGGGCCTGCGCAAGGGCATGTCCGCTAAAGACCTGTTGGATAACGGCTTGGTCGTGGGTATGACCGAAGTCGGCGTTCGCTTCAAGGCCGGCGATATGTTCGTCCCCGAAGTGCTCATGTCCGCCGACGCCATGACCGCCGGGCTGAACGTCCTGCGCCCGGAGCTGGTCGCCAGCGGCGTTGAATTGATCGGCACCATCTTGCTGGGCACGGTCAAGGGCGACCTGCACGACATCGGCAAAAACCTGGTGGGCATGATGTGCGAAGGAGCCGGCTTCCAGATCGTGGACATTGGCTTCAACGCCGATCCGGAGAAATTCGTCGAAGCGATCAAGGAACACAAGCCGGACATTGTGGGCATGTCGGCCATGCTGACGACGACCATGCGGGCTATGGCCTATACGATCAAAGCCATTGAAGAAGCGGGATTGCGCGATCAAGTCAAGGTGATTGTCGGCGGCGCACCGGTGGATGCTGCCTTTGCCGAGCGGATCGGTGCCGACGGCTACGGTTCCAACGCTGCCTCTGCCGTAGACCTGGCCAAAAGCTTGGTCGGAGCATGATAAGGAGATAAAAGATGCAAGTACGAAAAACCAACTATACGGTCAATGCCACTCCTACCTTTCAGGTGCTGACGGAGGAAGAGATAGAAGCGATCTATTTCTCGGCCCTGACGGTGCTGTATGAGACGGGAGTGCGAGTCTACGATGAAGAAGGCATTCAGGTTGCCTATGAAGGTGGGGCCATCGTAGAAGATCGGCAGGATGACAGTGCCCTGGTCAAGATCCCGCCCTGGTTGGTGGATAAAGCCCTGGCGACCGTACCGCGCAAAGTAGTCGTCATCGGCCCGGATCGCAAATACAAGATGGAGTTGCACAAAGACGCCATCTACTTTGGGACCGGTTCCGATACACCCTACACTTGGGATCCTTACACCGGCGAGCGGCGACGGGCAACCTACAACGACGTCAAGAACTTTGCCAAGCTAGCCCAACTGTTGCCCAACATTGATTTTCACATGTCTCTGGGCATCGTCCAGGATGTGCAGGTGGGGACCTATGACCGCTGGCAGTATCTGGCCATGCTGGAAGGGACGACCAAGCCGATCAACATCACCGCCGTAGACCTGGACGGCCTGCGGGACCAACTGGAGATGGCCTACATCCGCGTCGGCGGCAAGGATGAATGGCGCAAGGGACCGATCTTTTCCCTCTACATTGAGCCGGTCTCTCCTTTGAGCCACTCCAAAGAGGTGATCCAGAAGCTCCTGTTCGCCACCGACAACGAGATCCCCTTTGTCTACACCCCTTGTCCTCTGGCCGGGGCAACCGCACCCAGTACCCTGGCCGGGACGGCGGTCCAGGCCCTCACCGAAAGTCTGTTCGGCATCGTCCTTAGCCAGATCCGTCGGCCGGGAGCACCTCTCATCATCGGTGGGCTGATGTCCAATATGGACATGCGGACCACCATCTATTGCTACGGCTCACCGGAGATGGCCCTCCTCAGCGCGGCCTATACCGACATTACCAAATGGCTGGGCGTGCCCGAATACGAGACCGCCGGTTGTTCCGACGCCAAGGTCTTTGATGAACAGGCGGCTATGGAAGCGACCATGAACATCACCACGGCAGCCCTCATCGGCGGCAACATGATCCACGACGTGGGCTACCTGGAACAGGGCCTGACCAGCTCAATGGAGATGATGGTTGCCTCCGACGAGATCATTGACCGGGTCAAGCGCATCCTGCGCGGTGTGCCCGTCACCGACGAGACAATGGCCCTGGATGTAATGGATGAGGTCGGCCCCGGCGGCCACTTCCTTGACCATGATCACACCTACAACCGCTTCCGCACCGAAATTTGGCGTCCCACCCTCACCGACCGGCTGAACTGGGAGAATTGGGTGGCCGCCGGTAGCAAGACCTACCGGGATCGGGTTCACGAGAAGGTCATCCAGTTGCTGGAGACAGAGACCGAACCGCTACTGGACGAAAAGATGTTCAACGAGCTCAAGCGCATCTGCGAGCTGGCCGACGAGCGGCACAAGGACGAAGAGCTGGATTTTGACATCTTTGGCTAAGGGGAATGACATCTTCCCGTCCCACACCCTCCCGCAGGTTCAAAAGGGCCTCCGGCCCGCCGACCTGCGGGAGGGGCGGAACGGACTCCAAGAGAACGCAACATGGCAAAAGCAACGATCAAAGCAGGCAACTGTGGCTTTACGACCACCGTCGAGGCACGCATGGAAGGCAACAAGTGTCTCATCTCCATTGAGAGCGACTGCGACGCCATCCGGCGTCTGGCCGAAGAACTGCCGGAGGTTGACCCTTTCCAGGAGATCTCTTTCCGGGGCAAGGGACCCCGCGCTCTGGAGCTGGGGGCCAAGCACTGCTATCACACCGCCTGTCCCGTCCCTGTGGGCATCATCAAAGCCGTTGAGATTGAGGCCGGACTGGCCCTGCCGGAGGACGCCGTCATCACCCTTTCCCAATAGCGGTCTGGGTTACGATCCCCGGCCCACCGCCAAGGATGAACAGCCCGGTTGGCTCGTGCCAGATGATGCGCGCCCGGCAGTTGGCAAATGCCGGGCACGTGGGCGGGCTGTGGCCCGCGCCGAGCAAGGGGAAAAAGTAAAAAGGCTTGGTGTCTTGGCGGTTCCAATTTTTGAACCGCCAAGACGCAGGGCCGTGAAAGAAAAAGTGTTGACAAACAGGAGGGGTTAGGTTATATTTATAGCGGAGAGGAGACACCACCATGGAAACTCTTGTGAAAATGTGGGGAGACGACTTGGCCTTGTGCATTCCCCGGTCCCTTGCCGCAGAAATCGGCCTGGAACCAGATACGTCGGTTGAAATTTCCTTAATAGACAAAAGATTGCTGGTAACGCCTAAACCAGAACCTGCCTGGACCCTTGAGACCCTCCTGGCACAGATAACCGACGAAAACATCCACGCCGAAGTCCACACCGGCCCAGCAGTAGGAAACGAAATATGGTAACATCCGCCCCCTACGTACCCGAACGGGGTGACATAGTCTGGATATCGTTGGATCCCCAGGCCGGGCATGAACAAGCAGGGCGCAGACCCGCTGTTGTGCTGTCACCGGCAGCGTACAACGGCAAGGTCGGGCTGGCTATCATGTGTCCCATCACAAATCGGATCAAGGGCTATCCCTTTGAAGTCCTGCTTCCTGATGGTCTGGCGGTAACCGGTGTGATCCTGGCAGATCAGGTGAAGAGTCTGGACTGGCGGACCAGACGTGCCGAGTGGATTTGCACGTTGCCGCACGAAATCACAGCCCAAGTCCTACACAAGCTCAACACGTTGCTTTCTGGCTTTGGCAGATAGCAGCCAGCCAGTTTTAGTTACCCAGTGTCATTGTTTATGAACACCGATTCTCAACCCAACCTTGTCCTGGGCATTGATACCGGCGGGACCTACACCGATGGCGTGCTGTTGGAATACGAAACGCGCCGTGTCCTGGCCACCCACAAAAGCCTGACCACCAAGCGTGACTTTTCCATCGGCATAGAGCGCGTCATTGAGGGCATCCACATTGAAGACCCGGCGGCCATTCGTCTGGTCTCCGTCTCCACGACGTTGGCCACCAACGCCATCGCCGAAGGAAAAGGCAAACGGGTAGCCCTCTTTCTCATCGGCTACGACCCCGACCTGATTGACAAATTCCGGATGGCCGAACGGTTCGCCACGCCCCACTACTTCTTTTTCGACGGCGGCCACGACCTTTATGGCCGCGAAAAGAACCCCCTGGACCTGCCGGGCATCCTGGCCCAGGTCAACGAGATCAAAGATCGGGTAGATGCTATCGCCGTTTCCGCCTATTTCAGCCCCCTCAACCCGGAGCATGAGCAGCGCGCCTACAAAGCCATCACCCGCATCTGCGACCTGCCGGTGGTACTGGGGCATCAGCTCTCCACCAAATTGGGTTCGGTGGAGCGGGCCACAACGGCGGCCCTCAACGCTTCCCTGTTGGCCGTGCTCCAAGATTTCATTATCGCCGTGCGGCGGGCCATGGAACGCCGCCAGATTGACGCCCCGCTGATGGTCGTCCGGGGCGACGGAACGCTGATGAGCGACGAATTCGCCGCCGTGACCCCCGTGGAAACGATCCACTCCGGCCCGGCGGCCAGTGCCATCGGGGGGCGATTCCTGGCCCGTCTGGACGACGCCGACACGCCCGGCGACGGCCTGGTGTTGGACGTGGGTGGCACGACGACCGACATTGCCCTCATTGAAGGGGGGCAGGTTGCCGTCAGCGAGGAAGGGGCCACCGTCGGCGGCTACAAGACGGCGGTCAAGGCGGCCAACCTGCTGTCCATCGCCCTGGGCGGCGACAGCCATCTCACCTGGAACGCCGACAAGCAGGTAGACATCGGCCCGGAACGGGTCACGCCCCTGGCCTATTTGGCCCAGGAGCACCCCCGCGTCGCCGCCCAACTCCAGGCCCTCTCCATGCGAGCCTGGTCCCAGACCACGCCCGATTGGCTGGAATACTGGTTCCTGCTCCGCGAACCGCCGGAAAACTTGCTCCAAACGCCGCGCGAGCGCGAACTGGTGGCCCTTCTGCGCGACGGCCCGCGCCCCGTGCCCGAAATCCTCAAACATCTCGGCGTGCTGCACGTGGCCCAGTTGGGCGTGGACGAGCTACTCCGCCAGGAGGTCATCGGCAAGGCCGGGTTGACGCCCACCGATCTGATGCACATTGAAGGCCGCTACACCGCTTGGAACACCCAGGCCGCGTCCCACGCCTGGCAGGTGTTCAGCCACTACCATTTTCGCGATCCCGACGAACTGCGCCGAGAGGTCTGGCAGCTGATCGCCGAGAAAATCGTTCAAGCCGTGGTTGAATTCCTGAGCGAAAAATCGCTCACCCTGGGCGACCGGGCGCAGTCGCTCTCCGGCGGCGACGATGATGCAGGCCGCTGGTTCTTTTACAACAGTCTCTATCCTACCCATCCCCACCTGGAAACGACCATCCGCTTGCGACTACCCATTATCGGCATCGGCGCACCGGCAGGTGTCTTTTTGCCCGCCGTGGCTCAGGCCCTCCACACCGAATTGCTCCTGCCCGACCATCACCAAGTGGCCAATGCCGTGGGAGCCGTCGCCGGCAGCGTCATGGTTGAAGAGGAACTGCTGGTCTACCCCCACCTGTCCGGCGAGGGGCTGGATGTCGTGGGCTATTACGTCCAGGCCGGCGACGAGCGGTTTGAATTTGAGGAACTGGACGACGCCCTGGCCCATGCCCGCGCCCTGAGCCGGGAACGCGCCCTGGGCGCGGCCCTTCGCTCCGGGGCCGATAACCCCCAGGTCACGGTTGAGGAGGTGAACGACGGCCTGGACACCTACCGCATCCGGGCCAAAGCGGTCGGCAATCCCAGACTGAGTTGGTAGGGGGAACAGATGGAATTGGAGAGAGTCGATACGAGACGTGCGTATGATCGGATCCGAGAGCAGATCACGACGCTGGAGCTAAAACCGGGGGCGCCCATCAACGAACAGGCCCTGGCCGAAACGTTGAACCTGGGCCTGCCGGCGGTACGCGAGGCCCTCAAACTGCTGGCCCATGAAAACCTGGTCGTCATCACCCCGCGCCACGGCCTCTATGTTGCCGATGTCAACCTGCCCGATCTAGAGCAGCTGAGCGAACTGCGCCTTCACCTGGAAGGGTTGAGCGCACGCCTGGCCGCCCAACGGGCCACCGAGGATGACATCATCGTTCTGGAAGCGTTGCGCCGGGAGCAGGCTCAAATCTCCCAAGCGGGTGGGGATAGCCGACGCTTACTGGACATTGACCACAAATTCCACCAGGCCGTTGCCCAGGCCGCCCACAACAAATACCTGGCCGATTCGTTGGAGCGGCTCTTTGGCCTCTCGCAGCGGCTGTGGTTCCTGGCCTTGCCCCATTTGGGCTTTTTGCCCGGATCTGTAGAAACCCACCTGCACCTGGTCCAGGCCATCAAAGAGGGCGACGGCGACCGGGCCGAGCAGATCATGCGCGCCCACGTCGGCGAATTCTACGCCCAGGTGCGCCGGGTCCTGCGTTCCGGTCCATCTCTTGAACAAGACGGCAAAAACGCCGAGGAACAATAGGAGAACTTGGCCTTAGTGAAAGGCATCTCGGTTGGCGGCGAACCAGAACAGGATATACCCCTGGATGGCGAACCAGACCAACAACCAGACCAGAGAGAAGATGGGGAACCCCCCTGAAAAGCCCTGGGCAGCCGCCGCTTGGCGGAAGGAGAGGATAAACGTTACCGATTGGCAAGCCCCTAGCAGCAGGCCCAGGCCCTGCAAAGCGATGACGGCCACCCGTGCCCAATTCTTCATGTTCCACAGGCCGATGGCAACGGTAATGTTGACGGCGGCGCCGATGAAAGCAAAGGCGACGCCCGCCCACAAAGCCGTGCCGAGGACCGATGGGCCGACCCCCATGCTTCCGGGCATTTGCGCTTCCAGCTCTGCCAAAAACCTTTGCAATCCGCCGGATAGGGCGGCGAGGGCGAGGGTGCTCGCCACGGCAAACAAACCGCCGCTGCCCAGGAGCACGGCATAGGCGGTCACACAACCGGGGCGTTCGCCTTTGCCCCCGACGGCGCGTTTGATCGGAGCTTCCCCTACCTCGTCGGGAGAGATCTGTTCCTTGCCCTCCAACTCTGCCAAGCGGCGCAGCGCTTCGCGCCCTACCTCCGAATCGGGGGAGGAAAGCTGGCAGGCGTGGGCATAGAATTTGCGGGCTTGCCGGGGGCGTTTCTGGCTTAGGTAGAGATCGGCCAGGAGCAGGCTACCCAGGGCGGTCATCGGTTGTTGCCCTACCAATCGGTCCAACAAAGTCATGACCTCTGCCGTTTTCCCCTGTTCTTCCTTGATGCGGGCGTAGCCGATGACCGCCGTCGGGTTTTCGGCATCCAACTCCATCGCCTTTTGGAAAGTGTCCAATGCCCGGTCAATTTGCCCTTTTTGCCGGTACAGGACGCCCAGGTGGGCCAGGAGATCGGCGTCATCCGGCGCGATCTGGACTGCACGCTCGGCGGCGGCCAGGGCCTGATCCAACCGCCCGGCCTGTTCGTACAGATGGGCGATCTGCGCCCATTGTTGCGGATCGTCAGGTTGCTCGGCCTGGGCACGGGCCAGGGCTTCCAGGGCATAGTCCTTCTGTCCGCCGTCCATGTAGCTCTGTGCCAGGGCAAGATGGTAGGCTGCCCCCTGGCGAAAGTCGCCCAGCCGGTGGCCGCAGGAGGGGCAAACGGTGTTTTCTACGTCGGCATATTGGCCGCAGGCCGGGCAAGTGATGATGAGGGGCAGCTTGCATTCCGGGCAAACCCGGGCCGAAGAGGTAAGCGGAGCCCGGCAGCGCGGACATCGCCCATCGGCGGATGCTGCGGTCTGATCTTCCGTGGATGGGGTCTCGACCGGGGGTTCCTCGGTGGTGGGTTCCTGGGCCGGGGCAGTGGATTCTGGAGGGGCATTTTGTGCGATCCAGGCCAGCCCTGCCTGGGCGTGGGCATTGTTCGGGTTGATGGTCAGAACGTTTTCCAGGCAGATGCGTCGGTCTTCGACGGTCTCGACGACGCCGCTCAACCACAGCCAGGCTTGTTCGTTCTGTTCATCCAACTCCACAACCTGCATCAGGAGCCGACGGGCTTCCTCCTTGCGCCCGGCTTTGACGGCGGCGATTCCTTGCCGGAGCAGCTCCGCCACATGGGCCGATTCGCTCATGGTTCCCCCTTGTCCGGAAATAACTCATCGTAATTGTAGCACATTTCAGGTGGAAGTCAACATGTTCCCCGGCCCGCCGCGCTCGCCGAAGAGCGGCTGATTTTACACGGTTTCTTTCCCCGGTGAAACCGGCCGTGGGGAATCTGCGCCGCATTCTTGACTTTCGCCCCTTCTTGGCGTATCATAAGGTTACGGAGAAGCGACCGATGATGCACGTCCGCCGCCCGGAATTGCGGGTTCTGACCGTCACCATCTTGCTGGGAACGCTGGCCCTGGCATTGGCCGTTGTCATCGGCTACGGTTGGTGGAGCACCCAACGCAACCTAAGCCACCGTACCCAGGAGAAGGTTGACCTGATCACCCAATTCCTGGAAAACGGTATGGCCCTTTTGCCCCAAGATGGAGCCGATTTGGACGGCTTGTATCTCCTCCTGGAAGGGGTGGGGGAAGATAGCGGCTTGCGCCATTTGCGGGTTATGCGAGGGGCTGCCGTCTCCCGGCAGTATGGGCCATCGTCGAACGGGTTTCTGCCCGACGGTCAGGTGCAACGGGTCTTTCAGACGGGGCAGGGTGTGACGCGCATTGAGAAGGAGGGGAAGACACGGGTCGTGCGCCGTGTGGAACCCCTGATCGCTTCTTCCTCCTGTACCTCTTGCCACGATGTTGCTCCCGGCGAAATCCTGGGCGTGTTGGATCTCTCTTTTGACCTGGCCCGCGTCCGATCTCCCGATCCCGATTTTTACCGCAATCTGTTGCTGGTCGCCCTGTTGGTGAGCGTGATTTCCGTTCTGTTGGTCTTCCTGCTGTTCTCACGGGTCCACATGGCCCGTCGCATTGAAGGAGTCGCCGCCCTGGCCGGAGACATTGCCGCCGGGAACCTGGACCGCCGCGTGGCCCCCTTGCCCGGCAGCGATATGGATGGTTTGGCCCAGGCCATCAATGAAATGGCAGCATCCCTCCAATCCCAGCAAGAGGCCCTGGCCCGTCAGCGACGGGAGCTGGAGGAGGCCAATCGCCGTCTGGAGGTCCTGGTCCAGGAGGCCCACCACCGCATCAAGAACAACCTACAGACGGTGGCCGATCTGCTGGCTTTGCAGGCTGCCGATTGTCCCATGCGCGGGGGGAGTTGCTTGCAGGATAGCATCCAGCGGGTCAAAAGCATTGCTGCCGTCCACGAACTGCTTTCGGTGGAGCAGGCCGAACGCACCGACATCCGCACCCTGGCCGAGCGGTTGTTGCAGATGGCCGTCCGCAACGTTGCCGCGCCCGATCAACGCATCGGCTGCGAAGTGACGGGCGATCCGTTGTTCTTGCCCTCCAAACAGGCTACGGCTCTGGCTTTGGTGCTGGGGGAGCTGTTCAACAATGCACTGCACCACGGCTTGGCCGGTCGCCCGAAAGGGCACATTGCGGTCCGCATTGCGACGGGCGAGGGAATGGCGACGTTGACCGTCCGCGACGACGGAGGCGGCCTGCCACCCGATTTCGCCTGGGAGCGTTGCCAGCGATTGGGGCTGCGCATCGTTCGCACCCTGGTTCGGCGGGAGCTGGGCGGTGATGTCATCCTGCGGAGCGCAGACGGCACGGAGGCCGTCATCACCTGGCCCCTGTCATGAAGGAGGATGAAATGAAATATACCCGTCAATACCTGGAGGAGTTGGAAGATCGCACCCTGGCTCCTTATGCCCAGCGCAGCCGTGATTCGCGTGGAAGGGCCTATCCCGATCACGAGCCTGCCTACCGCACCGCCTTTCAGCGCGACCGGGACCGCATCCTCCACACCACGGCCTTTCGCCGCCTGGAGTACAAGACTCAGGTGTTCGTCATTTCCGAAGGCGACTATTACCGCACCCGTTTGACTCACACCCTGGAAGTAGCCCAGATCGGGCGGACGTTGGCCCGTGCCCTGGGCGTCAATGAGGACCTGACAGAGGCGGTCTGCTTGGCCCACGATCTGGGGCATCCTGCGTTCGGTCATTCGGGCGAGCGGACGTTGGACGCGCTGATGGCCGATTTCGGTGGATTTGACCATAATCGCCAATCGTTGCGCATTGTTGAGAAATTGGAGCGGCGATACCCCCGTTGGCCGGGTCTGAACCTGACCTGGGAAGTGCGGGAGGGCATGGTCAAGCACGAAACCGCCTATGATGTCAGCGATGCTCAGGGGTACGAACCGGACCTGGCCTGCTCATTGGAAGGGCAAATCGCCAATGTCGCCGATGAGCTGGCCTACATTGCCCACGATCTGGATGATGGACTGCGCTCCGGCCTCATCGGGCCGGTGGACGTGGCCGAGGTTCCCCTCTGGCGGAAACTGACCGCCGAATTGGGAGTCGGCGACCGCGGGACGTTGGCGCAATTGGATCGTCATCGCCTTATCCGCCATCTCATCGGCTTGGGGGTGAGCGACGCCGTTTATACGACCACCGCCCGCCTGGAAGAGGAAAGGATCGATTCTGTGGAGAAGCTCCGGGCGCGGGGGAAGCCGATCATCGGCTTTTCTGCCGAGATGGAGACGCAATTGGGGGAACTGCGGGATTTTTTGTACCGACGGCTTTACCGTCATTGGCGGGTGGTGCGCATGGCGGCCAAAGCAGAGCGGGTGTTGCGTGCCCTGTTTGAAGCGTACATTGCCGAACCGGCCCAGTTGCCCGATTCGGTCCAACGCCGGATCGCCGCCGCCGAAGAGCCTTTACAGCGGATCGTGTGCGACTATATCGCCGGAATGACCGACCGCTTTGCTTTGGAAGAATACGCCCGGCTCTTTGATCCTGCCGTGCGGGTTTGAATCGCCGCAGAGCGGCATAGCGCAAGCCCCGCGACCGGCGGCAACGGCAGCGACTCGCATTCTGGGGAGGTTATGCTTTTTCGGGGATCTCGGTTTTGATCTTGAGGTTGGGCACGACATCCAGGTCCCAGCTGCTGCGCTCCCCCGCCCGATAGCGGAAAAAGCCCACGCCGGCAACCATAGCCGCGTTGTCGGTGCACAGGAAGAGAGGCGGATAGCGCACCGGGACCGGCCCGCGCTTTGCCATCTCGGCACGGAGCAGTTCGTTGGCCGCCACGCCTCCGGCCAGGAGAATGGTCTTGGCCCCGAACTCCTCCGCCGCCCGGCAGGTTTTTTCCACCAACACGTCTACTACCGCCGCTTGGAAGCTGGCGGCCAGGTTGGCCGTGGGCAACACACGGATCAGCGGCGGGTCTTGGGAGCTGACCAAGCGGGGCTTGGCCGCTTGCTTGCTTCCTGCTTCGGGCCGATATTTTTGCACAATGCGCAGCACGGCGGTTTTCAGCCCGGAGAAGCTAAAGTCATAGGTTCCCGGCAGCCAAGCACGGGGCAGTTTGAAAGCCGTCGGCGTCCCGGCACGGGCGGCCTTTTGGATGGCCGGGCCGCCGGGGTAGGGCAAGCCCAACAGACGCCCCACTTTGTCAAAGGCTTCTCCTGCTGCATCGTCCAGCGTGCCGCCCAGCCGCCGATACCGACCGTGGTCTGTCATCAGGATCAGCTCCGTGTGCCCTCCGGAGACGATGAGACAAACCAGGGGGAACGAAGGGGGCGGTGCATCCACCAACCAGTTGCCGTAGATATGGGCCTCCAGGTGGTTGATGCCGATGAGGGGCAACCCCTGCGCCCAGGCCAACCCTTTGGCCGTGTTGACGCCCACCAGCAGGGAACCGGCCAGCCCCGGCCCATAGGTCACGGCTACGGCATCCAGATCCTGCCAGGTGACGCCGGCCTCGGTCATCGCTTCCTCTACCACCGGCCCGATGCTCAGGATGTGTTGGCGGGAAGCCACTTCGGGAAAGACGCCGCCGTAACGTCGGTGGATGTCCACCTGGGAAGCGACGACATTGCTCTCAATAATGCGGCCATCGGTCACGACGGCGGCTGCCGTCTCGTCGCATGATGTTTCGATGCCCAAGATGCGGGTCATACCAGCCTCCGGCGTCTAGTATACCAAATTTGCTCCGTTCTGGCAATCGGTGCTTCCCGAACCGACAGGGTCTCACCCCGCAAAGGCGCGGAGCTCGCCGGGGAACGGTTGGTTTTGCATGGTTTCCCTCCGCGCCCTCGGCGTCCCTGCAAAGCCGACACCGGAGGCGATAGATGCCTTTGCCCTGCCGATAGAACAGTGCCTTGACAAAAACAGGGCGCGTGTGGTATGATTTCGCAAGTCAACGTGATCCACGGCCCACTGCCGAGGAAAGATCCCGCGGTGTGGACGG
>CAZQKE010000033.1:0-54164 GCA_964593865.1 uncultured Anaerolineaceae bacterium
TAATGCGGGCCGTCCACGAAGCGGGCGCGAATACACGAATGCACGAATGCGCCCGGCCCCAGGCCCAAAAGGAGCGACTTGAGTCGCCACCGCCCCCGGCAGCTCGTGCTTTTCGGAAAATAAACTTCCCTCGCTCCCGCCGCGTCTCTGCCCCGGCGGCGCGGAGCCGGAACGCGGCGGGGCCTCCAACACCACGTCGGCGGCCAGGTTGAGGGTAAGCAAAACGAAAAAGGTGAGCAAAGGATCGGCGGTGTAAAAATGGGCCAGTTGCACGTGGAGGACGGCCAGGCCGACCAGGGCGGCGGTCAGCAGGGCCGAAGCGTGGGAACGGACTTCCTCCGGCCACAGGCGACGGGCCAGCCGGTAGGTGAGATAGACCGTACCCAGGTCAAAGAGGGCGGCCAGCGGGCGGCCTACCAGGTGAAGATTGTCCGGGTCGCGGAGGGCGGGCCACAGGGGGCGCAGCAGGGCGGCGACGGCCCCCAACAGGTAGATGGGCAGGGAGCCGTAGGCGAAAAAGTGGGGGTTGAGGGGGCTGTCCGGGCCGAGGGCCTGGGCCGGGGAGCGGGGTAGGCCCAACCCGCCGACGACGAAATAGATCTGCCGCTCGTCGGGGTGGAGCCAATGGCCCTCATCCCAGTTCAGGCCGTAGAAGCGCAGGGCCGCACTGCCCAGCAGGATCAGGCCCAAGAGCAAAATCTCTATCGCGGCAGAGCGAGACCGCAGGTTGGACATACTCCCCTCAAAAACGGCGGGCCGTCCACAAATTGAACACGAAAACGCCCGGCCTGCCCGGCGCAGGCCACAGCCCCCACCCGGCCACCGAGCCGCGGGAGGTCCCGCGCCGTTCAGAAACGACCGGCAGCCGCCCGGCCAAGCCGTTGCGCCACCACCAGCCCCACAAAGCGGGGCAAGGCCAATTGCCGCCGCCAGCGCCACGGTTCCCGGAGGAGGCGGTAAAGCCATTCCAGACCAACACGGCGCATCCAGGGCGGGGCGCGGCGGGTCACCCCGGCCACAAAGTCAAAGGTGCCCCCCACGCCGATCATCACCGGCACGCCCAACCGCTCACGGTGGCGGGCGATCCACTTTTCCTCCGCCGGGACGCCGTAGGCGACGAACAGCAGGTCCGGCGCGGCGGCCCGCACCCGCCCGATGACTTCTGCTTCATCTTCCGGGCGGGGGGAACCGGCGTAGGTTCCGGCGACCTCCAGGGCGGGGTTGAGGGCGCAGAGCCGCCGGGCGACGGTTTCGGCCACGCCGGGGGCCGCTCCCAGGAAAAAGGGCCGGTAGCCGCGCCGGGCGCAATGGGCCGCCAGGTGGTAGATGCCGTCGGAGCCGGTGACGCGCTGCCGCAAGGGACGGCCCAGCAGCCGGGCGGCCAACATCACCCCCGCGCCGTCGGCCACGTTCAGGTCGGCGGCGTTGAGCACCCGGCGGAAGGCAGGATCATCGTAGGCGGCGACCAGCATCTCGGCGTTGATGGTGACGATCTGGTGGGGCCGCCCCTCGGCGACGTAGGCGTCCACGGCGGCCAGCAGGTCGTCATAGGTCGCATCGTCCACCCGGACGCCCAGGATGTCAACGCCGTCCACGGCCCACCTCCTCCAACACGGCCAGGACCTGCTCGGCGCAGCGTCGCCAGGAAAACCGCCGCACCTGTTCAAACCCCCGCGCCCGCAGCTCGCGGCGCAGCCCCTCGTCGTCCACGACGCGGGCCAGGGCCGACGCCAGGGCCTCCACGTCCAGAGGGTCCACCAGCAGGGCAGCGTCGCCCGCCACTTCCGGCAGCGACGAGACGTTGGAACAGACCACCGGCGTCCCGCAGGCCATCGCTTCCAACACGGGAAAGCCAAAGCCTTCGTAGAGGGAAGGGTAGACAAAGGCCGTCGCCCCGCCGAGGAGGGCGGGCAGGTCCTCGGCGGGCACATAGCCGGGAAAAAGCACACGGTCACCCAGGCCCAGGTCGCGGACCTGGGCAAATATTTCGTCGTAGAGCCACCCCTTCTTCCCGGCCAAAACGAGCTGCAAATTGCGGGCCGCAGGCCGCAACCGGTGGAAGGCGCGGAGAAGGCGGAGCAGGTTCTTGCGGGGATGGAGGGTGCCGACGTAGAGGAGATAAGGGCCGGTCAGGCCGTAACGTCGGCGGACGGCGGCCAGGGCCGCCGGGTCGGTGACGGGGGCCAGGCTCTCGTCGCGGCCCGGATAGACGACGGTGATTTTCTCCGGCGGGGTGCGGTAGTGGCGCACCAGATCGCGGCGGGTGGCCTCCGAATCGGCCAGGATGTGGGCGGCGGCGCGGGCGTTGTGGCGGGTGGACCAACGCAGGTAAAGGTTCTGGCCGCGGGTGTGGGCCTCCGGATGGGAAAGAAAGCCCAGGTCGTGGATGGTGACGACGCTGCGCCGGGGATGGACCAGGGGGAGGACATGGGCCGGGACGAACAGGAGATCGGGCGGGCGGCGGAGCATCTCCCACGAAAGGCGCAGGTGGGTCCACAGCCGGGGGAAGGGAATGACGCACAGGTCGGCCCCTTTGAACAGGTCGGGGGGCGGCGGTCGGCGAAAATAGAGGCGGAAGGAATGCTCCGCGCCCAGGGCCAGCAGCTCGCGGATGAGGTACAGCGAGTAGGTTTCGGTGCCGGTGCGCCGGGCGGTCACGGCCCGGCTGGCATCAATACCGATGAGCATGGAGGGATTATAACACGCAACCGCCGCAGCGTCAATCAATACGCCCAGCCCGACGGGGCAGGCGAAAGGGCAACGATGGGGCCTTTTGCGTTGTTGGACAGAGCAAGCGTTTCGGGGTATAATGCCCTCGTCCTGCGGCGGCAAGGGCGCAGCGCGCGCTGCGCCCCCACCATTCGCGCGTTTGCGCCTGATTCGGGGACGGCCCACAAAAACCTCCCGCAGGTTCAACCGGGCCGGAGGCCCGGCAACCTGCGGGAGGTTGGAAGCGGCGACTCAAGTCGCGCCTCTTGGGCCTGGGGCCGGGCGTCCGCCTGCGCGAACGCGCCCCACCCGTTGCGCAAGTTTGGAAACTTGCGCAACACAATCCGGCGCGGCGGCGCGGGTTGAGATCTTTCGGGTTTTGGAAACCCGAAAGGTCTGGACTGCCTCGTAGCGCAAGCCTCTGGCTTGCTGCTTTGCGCAAGTCTGGAGACTTGCGCCACCGGGCCGGGCGCATTCGTGTATTCGTGCCCCATTCGCGGACGGCCCATTCGGGGACGGCCCACGCCGGGCGGTCGGCCAGCGGCCCGCAAGGTGCGGTTTCAACCGTCGTTTTCTTCGCAAGTTTGGAAACCTGCGCCACCGGACCGGGTGTATTCGTGTATTCTGCCCGGCTGACGAGGGCATGGCGTTTGACGAAACCGGAACCCTGGGGTATAATGAAGCGAATTTATGGAAAGCGAGCGGCGGCAAGACAATGCCCGACCGACGGACGGTAGATGAGCTCACAATCGAGGAGTTGGAGCAGATCTTGATCATCAAACGGCGGGAGGCCCGGGCCGAGCGGATGCGCCGTCTGCAGGAGATCGGTCGCCTGCCGCCCGATGCAGGGTTGCCCCACGAAGACCTGGCGGCGTTGAGTATGGAGATTCCGCCGGTGGAGCCGCACGAGCCGACGACCGGTCGCCGCCGGGCTTACGACGTGGAACCGTTGGGGCGCGGAAGGAGACGGCGTCCACCACAGACCCGGTGGAGCCGCCTGCGGGATCGGGTGCTCCTGACCCTGGAGGTCGGCGCGTTGATCGGCCTGGTTGCCGTGGTCATCATCTCCTTGCTCAACATCCGCTCCTTGAATGCCGACTATGCACAGGCGGGGCTGCCCGCGCCCACTGCCACGCCCACCCCTTTGGCCGGAGGCATCCTGCCCAGCGGCCACCGACCTCCCGATGAAGAAGGTAGCGTGCCCATCCACCTGCGGGATCTGGTGGAAGGCTCATCGCCGCCGCCGGTGACGATCCCCACACCGGGGCCGGAGGCCCCCACCCGTATCGTCATTCCGGCCATTGGCGTAGATGCCCTGGTGGTAGAAGGCGATTCGTGGGAGCAACTCAAGCAAGGAGTCGGGCATCACCTAAATACCGCCAACCCCGGCGAACGGGGCAATATGGTCCTTTCGGCCCACAACGACATCTACGGCGAAATCTTCCGCCATCTGGACAAACTGGAACTGGGGGATGAGATCATCGTCTACGCCGGGGACCTGCCCTACCGTTACATCGTCACCGCCAA
The DNA here is from genome assembly GCA_964593865.1 of uncultured Anaerolineaceae bacterium. Lineage (GTDB taxonomy): Bacteria > Chloroflexota > Anaerolineae > JAAYZQ01 > JAAYZQ01 > CAZQKE01. The sequence goes on from CAZQKE010000033.1 coordinate 4,237, forward strand.
GCAGATTGTGGAACCCACCGATGTAAGCGTCCTGGCCCCCACAACCAAGCCGGTAGTGACCCTCATCTCCTGTTATCCATACATGGTGGACACCCATCGCATCGTCGTCGTCGGGGAGCTACAATGAGGATCGTAGAAAACCGGGGGGCCACCGGGATCAACATAGTGTAGAGCACAATAGCATGGACTGGATCATCATCTTACAAGCAGGCGTCGCTTCCGGCACGGTGTTGCTCTTTGCCACCATCGGCGAAATCTTTGCCGAGCGGTCGGGAGTACTCAACCTGGGCGTAGAGGGCATGATGCTTATGGGGGCCATGACCGCCTTTAGCCTGGCCGTGCACACCGGCAACCCCTGGCTGGGGTTGGTGGCGGCCATGGTGGTCGGCGGGCTGCTCAGCCTCCTCCACGGCCTGGTGTCCATTCATTTTCAGGCCGATCAGGTGGTCAGCGGCCTGACCCTCACCTTCCTGGGCACGGGGCTGAGCCTGGTCCTGGGCGAAGGGTTGAGCAAGGCCGGGGCCATCTCCTTGCTGCCGGTGTTCAGCATCCCTTTGCTGGACAAAATCCCCATCCTGGGGCCGATCCTGTTCACCGACCAGAGCATCTTGGTCTATGCGGGCTATCTCTTTTTCCCGGCGGCCTGGTTTTACATCAACCGCACCCGTCCCGGTCTGCACTTGCGGGCCGTGGGCGAATACCCCGCCGCCGCCGACGCCCTGGGCATCAACGTCTACCGCCTGCGCTACCTCTACGTCTTTGTGGGCGGGGTGCTGGCCGGGCTGGCCGGGGCGACCATAAGTCTGGCCGTCTCGCCCGGCTGGTTCAGTGAGCTAACCACCTCCGGCCAGGGCTGGATCGCCATCGGGCTGGTCATCTTTGCCCAGTGGGACCCCTTGCGGGCGGCGGCAGGGGCCTACGCCTTTGGCGCCTTGCGCCGCCTCATCCTGGACCTGCAAGGGCCGACGACGCTGATGGGCTTTCCCAACCCCTTCTATTACAACCCTTACTTGGGCTTTTTCCTGCAGATGCTGCCCTACGCCTTCACCATTGTCGTCCTGGTCATCGGCTCGCGGGAGGCGATGCGCAAGCGGTTGGGCGCACCGGCGGCTTTGGGCGTGCCTTTCATCCGCTCGGAGAAGGAATGAGCCGGGACACCCCACCGCGCATCTGCGATTACGAAGGAAGTTCCTACCGCACCGACTTTTGGGAAGGCCAAGGCCGCGAATATGAGGACCTGGCCGAACGGATCGCCCTGCGCCGTCTTTTGCCCCCGCGGGGCCGTCGCCTGATAGACATCGGCGGCGGGTTCGGGCGGCTGTCCGAATTCTACGGGGGCTATGAACAGGTCGTCCTCCTGGATTACTCCCGTTCCCTGCTGCGCCAAGCCCAGGAGCGGTTGGGCCGCGAGGGGCGCGTTACCTACGTCGCCGCCAGCTTCTACGCCCTGCCCTTTGCCCCCCACACCTTTGACGCAGCCATGATGGTCCGCGCCATCCACCACGCCGAGGATGTACCCACCCTGCTGGGCCAGGTGGCACAGGTACTGGCCGATGGAGGGACCTTTGTCCTGGAATTTGCCAGCAAGCGACACCTGAAATCTATCCTCCGCTACGCCCTGGGCCGCCAGGCGTGGAACCCCTTTGACCCGGCCCCTTACGAATTCGTGCCCCTCAACTTTGACTTTCACCCTACCTGGATGCGGGCGCAGCTGACCGCCGCCGGGTTTCACGTGAAACATATCCGCACCGTCTCCCACTTTCGGTTGCCCTTGCTCAAAAAACTGTTTCCGGCGGCGGCCCTGGCCCGGCTGGACGGCCTCTGCCAGCCGACGGGGGCCTGGTGGCAGCTGACCCCCAGCGTTTTCGTCCAATGCGCTGCACCGGGGGGCGGCCCCCTCACGGAACGACTCACCTTCCGCTGTCCGGTCTGCGGCCATGCCCCTTTGCCCGTCGCGGAGGATGCCGTGCCCTGCGCCGGGTGTGGACGTCGCTGGCCCCTTGAGGACGGCATCTACAACTTTAAAACCGCCCCCTAGGGCAAAGACGCAGAGTGCACCGAAAAACGGTTGACCGCACACGGTTTCCCTCTGCGGTAAAACCGGCGGTGAAGACGATAAATGCACCCGCCCCGACCGACCCCTAACGCCGTTTGTGATTCCCGTCTTTTTGTAGTATACTATCACCACCTTGCCCCCGGATATTGTGGTCAGGGGCGCGGAAACCCCAACGACTTGCGCTGGTGAAGGAGGTTGCCATGAAGATCAGTTGCCTGCAGGAGAACCTGGCCAAGGGCTTGGCGACCGTGGGCCGGGCCGTCGCCACCCGCTCCACCTTGCCCGTCCTCTCCAACATCCTGCTGGAAAGCGACGAAGGTCGTTTGCGGCTGGCCGCCACCAACCTGGAGATCGGCATCAATTGTTGGATCGGCGCCCGCATTGAAGAAGAAGGCCGCATCACCGTCCCGGCCCGGCTGCTCACCGAATTCGTCAACTCCCTGCCGCCCGGTCAGATTGACATGGAATTGATCGAACGAACCCAAACCCTCAACCTCAAATGCGCCCGCTACGAAGCCAACATCAAGGGCCTGGATGCTGCCGAATTCCCCGAAGTGCCCACCGCCGAAACCATCGGTGGGCAAAACAACCTCCACATTGAAGCCGACACCTTCCGCCGGATGATCTCCCAAGTGGTCTTTGCCGCCGCCACCGATGAAAGCCGTCCCATCCTCACCGGCGTCCTCACCCAATTCCACCAGGGAACCCTGACCCTGGCCGCCGCCGACGGCTTCCGCCTCTCCGTTACATCCGCCGATGTGGGGGTGGACCTGGACGAAACCGCCAGCGTCATCATCCCCGCCCGCGCCCTGTCCGAACTGAGCCGCATCAGCGCAGCCCAGGAAGACCCTATAGAACTGATCATCACCCCCCAGCGCAACCAGATCCTCTTCCACCTGGACGATACCGACCTGGTCTCCCAACTCATTGAGGGCAATTTCCCCGACTACCGCCAGATCGTCCCCCAAAGCTACAACACCCGCGCCGTCCTCAGCACCCAGGAATTGCTCAAAGCGGTCAAAGTAGCCTTCCTTTTCGCCCGCGATGCGGCCAATGTCGTGCGATTCAAAATGATCCCCGGCAGCGAATTGACCCCCGGCCAGATGATCGTCACCGGCACCTCGGCAGAATTCGGCGACAACGTCAGCGAAATCGACGCCACCATTGAGGGCGAAGAAATAGAGATCGCCTTCAACGCCCGCTACATGATCGACGCCCTCTCCGTGGTCGGCACACCGGAGGTCGCCCTGGAGACCAGCTCCCCCAGCAGCCCAGGAGTGGTCAAGCCGGTGGGCGGCAGCGACTTTTTGTGCGTCATTATGCCCATGCACCTCGGTCGCTGACCTGCCGAGACACACGGAGGATCATGCAACGACTGATCGAAGGAGCCAGGTCCCTTTGCCTGCCCCTGGGCGACCGACAGATCGCCGCCTTCCGAGTCTACTACGAGGAGCTGATCCGCTGGAACCGGCGTTTCAACCTGACGGCCATCACCGGTTACGAACAGGTGCAGATCCGCCACTTTCTCGATTCCCTCTCCTGTCTGCTCGCCGAAGAGGTACGCCGTGCCCTATCCCGACCGGCAGCACGGGTCATTGACGTAGGAAGCGGTGCGGGCTTTCCCGGCATCCCCCTCAAATTGATCTGCCCGACCATCCACCTAACACTGGTAGAGGCAACGGGGAAAAAGGTCGCCTTTTTGGAACACCTCATCGGGCAATTGGAGCTGGAGCACACCACGGCCATCCACGCCCGCGCCGAGGACCTGGCCCGCGATCCGCTCCACCGCGAACGGTACGACCTGGCCCTGGCGCGGGCAGTGGCCGCCTTACCCGTCGTCGTTGAGTATACCCTGCCCTTCTGTCGGCTAGGGGGCTGGGTGGCAGCCCAAAAAGGCGAAGCCGGGGCCGCCGAAGCCTGGTCGGCGGAGACGGCCATCGGCCTGCTGGGCGGAGAACTGCACCGCGTCGTCCCCGTGGAGCTCCCCGGTCTGCCCGAAGACCGTTCCCTGATCCTCATTGAAAAGGTCAGCCCTACGCCGGAAAAATACCCCCGCCGACCGGGAATACCGGCCAAACGCCCCCTGGGCCGCTGACGCCGGAGGCGCGACGGTGCACCCCACCGCCCGCTTTTGCCTTCTGGTGTCATTTGTGCTACACTTGCCCTATCAGAGACGGGAGAAGAAAACTTGTTACCGCGTCACCATCGCCTGGCAACCTATCATTTCACAAACCTGGCCGTGCCCGGCCTGGTCCACGCCATCTTTACCCGCCTGGGGGGCGTGAGCCGGGAACCGTTCGCCACCCTCAACGTCAGCGAAAACGTCGCCGACACCCCCGCCGCCGTGGCCGAAAACCGCGCCCGCATCTACGCCCACCTGGGCATTGAGGCCGCCCAGGTCGTCACCGCCGGGCAGGTCCACGGCAACCGCATAGCCCTCGTCACCGCCGCCGATGCAGGCCAAACCCTTCCCCGGACCGACGGCCTGATCACCGCCACACCGGGGGTCGCCTTGATGCTCCGCTTTGCCGATTGCCAACCCATCATCCTCTACGACCCGGAACACCACGCCCTGGCCCTTGTCCACGCCGGGTGGCGCGGTGCAGCCCAGGGGATCCCACGCCGCGCCGTTGAAGCGATGCAGCGTGCCTTCGGCAGCCGCCCGGCAGCCCTCATCGCCGGGCTGGGACCGGCCATCGGCCCTTGCTGCTATACCGTCGGCCAGGACGTAGCAGCCGCTATGGGCTACGCGCTGCCCGACTGGCAAAAAGTCCTGGAACCGCAAGGGGAAAACCGGTGGAAATTTGACCTACCTGCGGCCAACGCCCAACTCCTGGCCGATGCGGGTGTGCAGAACATAGAACAAACCGCCATCTGCACCGCGTGCCACACCGAAATCTTTTTCTCCCACCGGGGCGATGGCGGGCAAACGGGCCGTTTCGCCGTCGTGGCCTTTCTGCGGGAGCGGAATACCACCGCCCGCCCTCCTCGGCGCGCCGAAACGACCGATGCCCCTCCTCCGCCCGCACCGGCCATGCCCACCTCCCTCCAACCGCCGGGGATGCCGACCCTGGGTGGACCCTGAAGCGAGGAACGAATGATGGAGCCATTGGAAGCCAACCTACGCTCTGTCCAACGCCGCATTGCCGCAGCGGCCCGTCGCGCCGGGCGCGATCCGGCCCAGATCACCCTTGTCGCCGTCACCAAGACCCAGCCGCCGGAGGTGATCCGCCGCGCTTATGAATTAGGCTTACGCTGCTTTGGCGAAAACCGCGTCGAAGAAGCAGAAGATAAAGTAGAACACCTGCCTTCCGACATCGCCTGGCACATGATCGGGCACATTCAAAGCCGAAAAGCCAAACGGGTGGCCGCCCTCTTTCAATTTGTCCATTCGTTGGACAGCGTCAAACTGGCCCGCCGCCTGGACCGGGCCTGCAGCGGACGCCCCGACCCTCTGCCCGTCCTCTTGGAGTGCAACGTCTCCGGCGAGGAGAGCAAGTACGGCTTTGCCGCCGACCGCTGGCAATCGGATGCCGACCAACTAAAAGCCCTCCTGGCAGCGGTGGAGGAGATCATCGCCTTGCCCCATCTCCGGGTTCAGGGGTTGATGACGATGGCCCCCATCGTCGCCGATCCGGAAGAGGCCCGTCCCGTCTTTATCCGTCTCCGCACCCTGCGCGACGAACTGGCCGCCATCTTTCCCGATGTAGAGTGGCAACACCTTTCAATGGGCATGACCGACGACTTTGAAGTTGCCGTTGAGGAAGGAGCAACCCTGGTCCGCATCGGGCGGGCCATTTTTGCTCCCGATCTGCCCGCCTGGCGCAAGGGGTAACGATGCCGTCTCTCGCAAACGTTCTTTCGTTCTTCATCCGACTCTACTCTGTTTTGATCCTCATCCGCGTCATCCTCTCATGGGTGGCCCTGACCGGCCCACAGCCCTGGATGGGACACCCCGTCGTCCACCGGTTGTATCGGCTCACCGACCCCATCCTCCGCCCGTTCCGGCGGCTGATCCCACCCGTGAGTGGGCTGGACATCAGCCCGGTCGCCGCACTCCTCGTGCTGGAGGTAGTGCGACAGGTGCTGGTTGCCCTGTTGGGATGAAAGGCGGAGGGAACCGGATGACGGCCTCTGTCGTCCTTAGATCATCAAACAAACAGAGGTGAGAACGATGAAGAAACCGAGGTTAGCATGGAGCATCTTGATCATCACAATCGTATTGGGAGCAACGGCCTGTGGCCCCGCCCCCACGAACACACCGCCGCCCGCGACACAACCGCCGACGGCCATCTCGCCGCTTCCTACCCCCGGCGGCGCGGGGGAAGACACGATGCCGGCGGTGGACCTCAGAACCGCCCCCCTGGTCCAAAAAGCCGTCGAGGATCTGAGCCAACGCTTGGGCTTGGATCCGCAACAGATCCGCTTGCTGTCGGTGGAAGACGTCCAGTGGAGGGATAGCAGCCTGGGATGCCCCAAACCGGGCATGAACTATCTGATGGTCATCACGCCGGGCCACCTCATCCGCCTGGAAGCGGAAGGGCAGGTCTACGAATACCACACCGACGAGAAGCGGGTGATCTACTGCGAAAACCCACAACCGCCACTGCAATAACGGGCCTGCCGCGCTCAGAGCTTGAGCCAGCGCACGGCGTAGGGCAGCAAGGTCAGCGTCCCGCCGGATGACGCGCCGGCCTGCCCATCCAGCAGGTCGCGCCGGTCACCGGAAAGGCGCAAAGAGAGAGTCACGGCGCGATCCGAAACGTTGTGCAAACAGAGTACCCGGCTGCTCCCATCGGGCGCGGTGCGGAGCAAGGCAAAGACGCGCTCGTCAAGGTCCAAGACCCGCTGCTCCCCCAAAGGGTGAAAGGCTGCGTCTCCGGTCCGGGCGCGCAGCAGAAGGCGATACGCAGAAAACACCCGGCTGCGCAGCGAGCGCGGATCGGCCAGATCGCGTTCCACCTCCGCCCGGCGGAGCTTCTGGCGGTTGATGGAGCGGTTCTGGCCGGTCAGCGCGATCCCCTCCTGCCAACTCCGCGAGCCGAGCAGGCTGTGCACATAGATACCCGGCACACCGGCCAGGGCCAGCATGATCGCTTGGCTGACCATGAAACGCTGTACCTGCACCTCCAACGGCTCCCCCCCTGCCGGGTCCGAAAGGGCATCAAAGTAGGAAATGTTCAGTTCATAGACGCTGCGGCTGCCGTCGGAGTTGGTTTTGTAGGAGACACGCCCTCCGTGGGCCAGGGTCGTATCCACCAGGTTTTGGATTTCATCGGCGGTCAGCAGGCCACGGGCAGGCATAACGCCGATCCCATCGTGGGAGGCGGTGAAATTGAAGAAAGTAGCCCCCGGTGGCGTATGCAACTCGGCAGCCCAGCGGGAAAGGGCTTGGGCGCTCCCGGTGAGGAGGCTGTGCATCACCAGGGGAGGCAAGGGGAACTGATACACCAATTGCGCCTCGTCGGTGCGCCCTTCCTGGGGCAAAACCTGCCCAAAGTAGCTGATGTTTTCCTCGTGGGGCACGTTGGTCTCGGTGATGAGGATGACACCCGGCGCCACGGCATCGAGCACGCACCGCATCAGCTTGACGACGCGGTGGGTCTCTTCCAGGTGGATGCAGGGTGTGCCGATCTTTTTCCACAGGTAGGCGATGGCATCCAGGCGGATGATCCGCGCCCCCTTTTCCACGTAGAAGAGCAAGATCTCTAAAATCTTGAGGAGGACCGGTGGGTGGGCATAGTTGAGGTCAATCTGATCCTCGCTGAAGGTTGTCCACACCAATCTTTTCCCATACGAGGTCTGAACCGGGGTGAGCAGCGGCCAGGGGCGAGGCCGCACCACAGTAGGGACCCAATCCAGCGGCGCATCCGGCTTAAAGGAGATGAACCAGCGGGCATACTCCTCATCACCCGCCAGGAAACGGCGGAACCATTCGCTCTGCCGGGAGACATGGTTGATCACGGCATCAAACATCAGGCAAAAGTCATCCCGCAACCGCCCGATGTCGGCCCAGGTTCCCAGATCGGGATTCACGCGGGTATAGTCCACAACCGAAAAGCCGTCATCGGAAGAGTAGGGGAAAAAGGGCAAGATGTGCACACAAGGGACTACCCGCTCCAGCGTTTCGGTGAGGACGCGGTGCAGGGTGCGCAGGGGCGGCTCACCCGGCTCGCGGAACTGGTCGCCGTAGGTGATGAGGACCGCCTCCCGCTCGGTCAGGGGGCTAAAAGGGACGGAGGCCAAGTCCGGGTTGCGCCGGTGGAAATCGTGCAGGATCGCCGCCAACCGCCGCCAGACGGCAGCAGCTTGCTCGGCCCCATAGAGAAAGGTCAAATGGTCCAGAATGCGGTTTTGAAGCGATGTCGGAATGGGCATCATGGCTCTCTAGCGTATTGGACCGTCCCCAACAGAACGGCCCTGTCGGGCATGTCCCTCCCGGCGGCATCCCGGACCGGCAGCCGCTCCATCGTCGCCAACAGATAGAGGCCCACTTCCAGGCGGTATTCGCCCGAAGGTGCATCGTCGGGTAGGGTCAAAGGATGCACGTCCAAAACGGTCTGGCCCGGCTGCCAGGCGGTGGTCGGAAAGTGGCCGCCGTTTGGTTGACCGTCGTGTCCGGCCCACAAAGGGCCTGCCGTTGCCGGGTTGTGCTCCCCCAGCAGATGGCTAAAGACGGTGTAATCGGCCTCTACCGGGGCCAGCGATTGCCAATAAAGGGTCAAGTCCCAGCTCCGCTCCGAGGTCGGGAACAGGTCATAGCCCAGGAGGAGGATACGACCGTCAAAGGTGAAATGCACCGAACGTTCCGGCGGAGGAGCAGGGTCCTCACGGGCAGGCAGGTGATAAGCAACGGCATAGGGGCGACCGAAGCCGTCGGCCAACGACCAGACGATATTGCCGTCGGGACGGGCCTGCTGCAACGCAGGCAGCGTCACCCGGTCCTCATGGAGGATCACGATCACCGTGGCCGCCCGGCCCGGCGGTGGGAAGAGCCGACCATGCCGCCCGTCAAAGCTGCTAAAGGGACGGCGGACTAGGAAGCGGAGGGTGTAGTGTTCCCCAGACGTCGGCGTCAGGTACACGTCCTCATCCAGGGGTAAGGTGGAGATGTAATCGGCGATCTGAACCAAGCCCACGTCATAAGCGTAGAACAGGTCCGGGCTGGTGGCCCAATCGCCGAAATAGGCCCGTACCGAGGAGGCGGTGGAAAACACCACCCCCCCGCCCAAGAAGGCCAGGGCGAGGGCGGCGGAGAAGAGGGGCCGAAGCCCCGCCTTCCGCAGCAGGCCACCCAGCCACAGGCCCACGCCCCGACCTCCGTCGGCGCAAAGCAAGGCCACCGCCGGGATCGCACCGATGGCCCGGCGGTAGTGGGGCGCGTACTCGGTGAGGAGCGTGGGCAAGACCATCACCACCAGCCAAAGTAGGGGTAGGCCCCGGCGCGGCCGGCGAAAACCGACCGCCGCCCGCCCCAAACCGATCACAAAGAGCACCCCCAGAAAAGGGTCCAGGGCCGGGCGACCGGGCAGGTTGCTGCGGGGGTTGGCATCGCCGCGCACAAAGAACATGCCCAGCACGGCAGGCAGGTTGCCCACGACCGTCTGGCCGGGTGGGGCAGCAGCCCTTTCCGCCGCCGTCAGGGTCACACTGGCCGGGCGGTGCAGGAAGCTATCGGGATGGGTGGCAAAGTAGAAGGCCAAAGGTGCGACGACCAACCCGGCAACGCAAGCCGCCAGCAACAAACCCCGCCCATGACGCCGCCAGAACCCCCGCTCCACGAGGATGGCATAAACCACGAACAGCACGGCCAACAAGGGGGTGAAATAGCCCGCTTTGTAGGTGTACAGGCTGCCCCCCAGGGCCAAGCCGCCCAGGGCGAAGAAAGCATAGCGGCGTCTACCGCGCCCTCCGTCCATCCCTCGTAGCAACGCGGCAAAGGCCAGCACGGCGAAAAAAGGGGTCAGAACCGGCTCAATACCGACCCGGCTCATGGTGACGTGCCAGGGCAGGATCGCCAGGATCAAAGCGGCCAGAAGGCCCAACACCCGCTTCCCCTTGCCGCCCAGCTCCCGGCCCAACCACCAGAGCAGGGGAACCGTCAGCGTGCCCACAACAGCCGAGGGCAAACGAATGACCCACGGTTCCTGCCCCAGCAATCCCAGGGCCGCCGCCACCAAGTAGATGGCCAGGGGTTCTTCGCCCATGTTGCCCTCAAAAAAGATGCGGAGCGGTGCGCCGGTCAACAGGTCGCGGGCCATGACACCCTTGAACCCCTCGTCATAATGTAGGCCAGGGGGGATCTCCTTCAGCCGGTAGAAACGAAAAGCTGCGGCGAGCAAGGTGATGAGCAGAAGGGCCACCAGCTCCCCGCGTATTCCCATTTCCCACGTCCGACGCCGTTCCTCCGTCACGCTCCCCCCCTCATCTCATGGCAAAAAAGAATCGGATCAAGCGGATAATCTGCGCGACTTCGGGATCGCTCAATTGGGGGAAAAGGGGAAGAGAGAGGATCTCGGTGACGACCGCTTCGGCGTTAGGACAGGAACCCGGCTCGTAGCCCAGGTGGGCATAGGCATCCTGCCGGTGGACCCCTTGGGGATAGTGGATGGCCGTTTTCACCCCCGCCCCCATCAGGTACTCGCGCAGCGCATCCCGCAAGGGGGTGCGCACCACGTACAGGTGATAGACATGCTCGACTCCGTCGGGAACAAAGGGCAGGATCAGGCCCTCAATATCGCCCAACCCGGCGTTGTAGCGGGCGGCCAATTCCCGCCGCCGGGCGTTCCAAGCGTCCAGGTAGGGGAGTTTGGCCCGCAAGATGGCCGCCTGGATCTCATCCAAGCGGCTGTTGACCCCCAGCATCTCGTGGTGATAGGTCTGCCGCTGACCGCCATGACGCAACATGCGGACCTTGGCGGCCAGGTCCGCATCGTCGCTGACGACGGCCCCTGCGTCGCCATACGCCCCCAGGTTTTTGCTGGGGTAGAAGCTAAAAGCCGCCGCATCGCCCAGCCCGCCGACGCGCTTGCCCTTGTAGCGCGCGCCGTGGGCCTGGGCTGCATCCTCCACCACCAACAGGCCATGTCGCCGGGCAACGGCAACGATGGAGTCCATCTCCGCCGGACAACCGTAAAGGTGCACCGGGATCACCGCTGCCGTGCGGGGGGTGATGGCCGCCTCAAAGGCCGCGGGGTCAAGGGTATAACGCCGCGGATCCACATCGGCGAAAACGGGTGTTGCCCCGGCCAGGGAAACGGCCAAGGCGGTAAAGGCCGCCGTCAACGCGGGCACAATCACTTCATCGCCGGGACCGATACCCGCCGCCCGTAAGGCCAGGTGCAGGGCATCCGTCCCGTTGCCCACGCCGACGGCATAAGCCACGCCACAATAGGCGGCCCATTCCGTCTCAAAAGCCCGCCCCTCTTCCCCCAGGATGAACCATCCTCGGCGCAACACCCGCCCCACGGCTTCGTCAATCTCGGAGCGGAGGGCGGCGTATTCCCGTTTCAGATCGCCCAACGGTATCGTAGGCGACATCAATTTTGCTCCCAGTAGTGGCGTTTATGTTCTTCGTAAAAAGCCAACGTCCGTCGCAGCCCTTCCTCCAGGGGAACGCGGGGCCGCCAGCCCAGCTTGCTGCGGATCTTGCGGTAGTCGCCGTAATAGTCGCCGATGTCAATGCGCTTGCGGTCAGGCGGCCAGGGGACCAGACGGTAGCTACCCTTGCCTGCCAACTCAATGAGCAGTTGGGCCAGGTGCAACAGGTTGATAGGATCGTCACCCCCTAGGTTGTAAACCTGCCCGTTGGCCTGTTCATCGGCGGCAACCCGTAGCAGCGCATCCACCACATCATCCACATAGTTGAAATCGCGCACCTGACGACCGTCGCCATAAATGGTCAACTCTCGCCCCTCGACGATGAGGCGCAGCCAGAAGCCCAAAAAGGTTTGCCGCGCATCACGAACGCGCATCCGGGGACCATAGGTGTTGGTCAGCCGCAACGAGGTGGCCCGCAGGCCATACACATTGTTGTAGACGATGTGGTACCATTCCCCGGCCATTTTGTTGATGCCGTTGACATCGGTGGGATGGACCAGGTGTCGCTCGTCCACCGGCAAATAGTCCGGCGCGCCGTAGATCTGGCGCGTGCTGGCAAAGATGATCTTGATGTCGGGGTTGTTGTAACGGCATGCTTCCAGGATGGAAAGCTGGCTGCGGCAATTGATCTCCAGATCGGTGAAAGGGTCCTTCATACTATCCAAATGGCTTACCTGCCCGGCCAGATTGAAGAGATAATCCTGCCCCTGGACCAAATAGTCCATGCTGGAGCGGTCGCGTACATCGGCGATGTTGATGCGCACCCGATCTTCAATGCCTGCGACGTTGAACAAGTTGCCGCCGTACTGGGGAATGAGCGAATCCACGATGAGAACCTCGGCCCCCAACTCTACCAGCCGCCGGGCCAGGTTGGACCCGATAAACCCCAAGCCGCCGGTGATGAGCACGCGTTTTTCCCGAAAGTGGTCCCGATAGGGTAGGTCGGGAAGCCATCTTGTTGGTGTCTTTGTGGCCGCGGGCCGAGACGTTGCCATGCAAACAACCCCTTTTAGGATTTGCGACCGATGAGCTGGGGCCAGCGCAGCTCCCACCACAGGGCCAACAACTGTTTGCCTGTGCGCCACAGGCGACGAAAGTTGAAAAACTGGCTCTTGCCGTAGGCCCGGTGATAGTGGTGGACCGGTACTTCGGCAATGCGGAACCCGGCATCCTGCACTTTTTTCATCAGCTCAACACAGATGACGCCCGAATCGGATTTCAGCTGGACGGTATCAAAGATGCTGCGCCGCATCAGCCGAAAATCGCAGTCCACATCGCGCAGGCGCAAGCCAAAGGCCAGCTTGACGATCCAATGGTACAGGCGGCCAATGATGATACGGTGCAGCGGATCGGAGCGGCTGATCTTGTAGCCGTTGACCAAGTCCACATCGTCCCCCCACGCTTCGTACAGGCGGGTCAACTCGCGCGGATCGTACTGGGCATCTCCATCGGTGTAAAAGATCAACTCTTTGGTTGCGCTGGCAAAGCCGGTCCGCAACGCGCCACCGTAGCCCCGGTTCTGTTCGTGGTGGATAACGCGCAGTTCCGGATAGCGGGCAGCCAGTTCTTCCAATACCTCGGCGGTGTAATCCGCACTGCCGTCGTTGACGACGATGACTTCATAGTCATCGGTCAACTTGCGCAAAGTCATCAGGGCGGTCAGGACCATGCTGGGAATGGTCCCACCGTCGTTGTAGGCCGGAAAAAAGACCGAAATGCCGGGCGGGGAGGAATCGGCCCCTCCCCCTGGATGCTTGCTTTCTTTTCGGGGCCTGGGTTCGCCCATACCACGCCTGACTCCTTGTGTCTGGTGCGCGGGGGATTATAGCATCGTTCGCACCGAGCGTCAAGCAAACGGAATGGAACCTCTAGCTCCCCACCGCCGCGATCAGGGGCGTCAGGTAGCCCCGCAGCGATTGTAGCGAATAGTGTTGCTGCGCCAGGCGGTAGTTGTGCTCAACCACCCGTTGGCGTAGTTCTGCATCGGTGAGCAAGGCAACCGCCTGATCGGCAGCGGCTTCAATGATTTGGGGAGCAACCTGCACCAGCCCCTCCCGGTCCCGCCCCTGGATCTCGGCCCCCAACGAGATGACTTGAAACCCTTTGTTCCCGATGTCGGCCCGGTAAACCGGATATTCAAAGAGGAGGATCGGCAGCCGGGCGCGCAACGCCTCCAGGAACTGATTGCCCCATCCTTCCCACAAACTGGGGTAGGTGACGAGGTCGGCAATGACGTAGGCATCCCACAGGGAATAGATTTTACGCCCCCGGCGTTCCTGCCGTTCTGCGCCGATCAGGTCCTCAATGAACAAAGCATCCACGCCGCAAGATTCTATTTTGGCCTTGAGGCGGTCGACATAGAGGCCCGCCACATCGTCGCGGGCATACCCCGCCAAAACCAAGACGATCCGCCCATCCCGGCCAAAGGCGCGTCCGTCATAAAGGCCCCGTTGCCGCAATTGCGCCCGCCGCGCCGGGCTGTTCAACGCCTGCACAAAGTCTACCGCCAGCTCTATCCCTTTGCGCCGGATGATACGGGTAGCCTGTAGGATGACGATGTCCTCTTCCTGCAAGCCGATCCGTTTCCGCAAGTCGTCGTTGTAGTCGTCGCGCTGCCAGGGCGGGGCGTCAAAGTCAAAGACGTTGGGCACTACCGTAGAGGGAATGCCCCGCCGCCGCTGCAACGACCGTCGGGCCAGGCTATTGATGACCACATGGTGGGCCAACGGATCGCGGGGCGGCAGGTACAGGTCGGCCAGTTCAATGGCCGTGGCACAGGTCAAGGCTACACCGGTAGTCCGCTCCCAAAAGAAATCGTGGTTGTGGGCCAAAGCAGGCAGGCGTAGGTCGTGCATTACCCGCGCCAGGGCAATGCCCACCGATGGATGGGCGGCCACCGACCAGACGTTTTGGGGGATGAGCAGGTCTATGCCTTTGGCGGCGATGAAATCGCGGACCTGCGCCTCAATGACATCGGCCTGGCCGTACAGTTCGGCGCGGTAGGCCGCTTCATCGGCATAGTCGCATAGGTCGCAGAAGGTGTTGCGATAGAGGCGTTGGGCTTCTTCGCGGTGATGATACATCTCGGCGATAAGGGTCCCCTCCGCCGCGCCCAGGTCCCCGGCGCAAAGGTGCACGGTGTGGCCCATTTCCTCCAGCACACGCTTCCATTTGGCGATCTCCAAAGATACGCCGTCGGTGCGACCTACCTGGTAGTGAAAAATGCCGATGGTTCTCATCCCAACCTTTCTCCTCCGGCAACCGCCGAGGGCGAGATGCCGCGCAGCTTCCACCGTAAAACAGGCACCCTGCACGTAAGCAAGCCCCTGGTCCTGAAGGGCCAGGGGCAAGCTGCGGAAAGCCGGTGTGATGGACAACCGGACCGGCTCATCGTGCGCTTTCCGAAACGTTTTGGAAAAGCGGGGTCATTATACTCCCAAACGTTTTGAATGTCAAGGAGCGAACGGGCCGTTAGGGCAGAGCAGAGAGCGCGCATTTATCGTTTCCACCACCGGCTTTTGCAGAGGCGCGGTGCCATTGCCTCCGGGGGTGAATCTCGGCCCAGCCTGATGCCGTTTTCCCATTGGACAAAAACACCCGCCTCTGGTATCATATCCCTGCCTATGAGCGAAACCGTTGATCTGCGCTTGACCACAATGGCCCACGGCGGTGCGGCCCTGGGGCGGGCCGAAGGGCGTGTTGTCTTTGTTCCCTACGCCATCCCCGGCGAAAGGGTCCGTGTGGAGATCGTCGAAGCGCACCGCCGCTGGGCCAAAGGGCGGTTGGTAGAGGTGCTGGAGCCTTCTCCCCACCGCGTCGAGCCGCCTTGCCCTTATTTTGGCCCCGGCGGCTGCGGCGGTTGTCATCTCCAGCACATCGCCTATGAAGCACAAGTTTCTTTCAAAGAAGAGGTCGTCGCCGATCAGATGGTGCGTCTCGGCGGGTTGTCTGCGGCGGTCGTGCAGGGGATCGTTGCCGCTGCCGAACCGTGGGGTTACCGCAATCACATTCAGCTCCATCCCACGGAGGGGGGGCGACTGGGTTTCCTCCGTGCCGAAAGCCACCGCGTTGTGCCGGTGGAAGAGTGTCTGCTCACCGAGCCGTTGCTGGACGATCTGTGGGCCGCTCTGGACATGGAATGGCCCCAATTGGCCCGTCTGAGCTTGCGTTGTGGCGTCGCTACCGGCGATCTGATGGCCATCTTTGAACTGGATCACTATGAGGATTTTGACATCCGGGTAGATTTTGCCGTTTCCTGTGTCCTGTTGCTGGCCGATGGGGAAACGGTGGTGCTCATGGGGCTGCCTTATCTCAGGGAGCGGGTGGCCGGGCGCAGCTACCGCATCTCGGCGGGAAGTTTCTTCCAGGTCAACACCGGCGGCGCGGAAGCTCTGGTCGCCCTGGTGGACGAGTTTCTGGCTCCAACGGGCGATGAGACTCTGCTGGACCTCTATTGCGGCGTAGGGCTGTTCGGCTTGGCCCTGGCCCCGAAGGTAGGGCGTGTCATCGGCGTTGAGGCTTCCCCCGGTGCGTGCGCCGATTTCCGCGACAATGCCCAGGGGCTGTCCCATGTTGAGGTGCGGGAAGGGCAAGTCCAAGCCGTGCTCCCGGATGTGCAGGAAAGGGTAGACCTGTTGATCCTGGATCCGCCCCGGTCGGGAGCCGGAGCGGGGGTCGTCGCCGAGATCGCCCGTTTGGCCCCTCGCCGGATCGCCTATGTCTCTTGCGATCCGGCGACGCTGGCCCGCGACGCCCGTGCTCTGGTAGACGCCGGATTCCGGCTGGAACGGGTTCAGCCGGTGGACCTATTCCCCCAGACTTACCACATTGAATCTGTGGCCCTTTTCACCCGCGCGTAACGCGGCCACGGCGGGGCACAAAAAAGGGGGAGAATTTGCATTCTCCCCCTTTTCTCGTCCGGCAGATTAGGATTTTTTCAGCTCATCCACTTTCTTGGTCAAGGCGGTGATCTTGGCACTGAGGGCTTCGATGTCGCTCTTGGTGGGGACGTTCAGGCGGGCCAAGATCTCCTCAATCCGCCGGTCCATCTCGTCCTCCGCTTTTTTGGCCTCTTTTTTGCGCTTGTCCATCACCTCGCGGAGGAGCTTCTTGCCGTCCTGCTCGGCGATCTCGCCGCGTTCGACCAGGCGATTGATGAGCTTCTCAACCTCTTCCTGAGTCAGCACAATGGCGCCAACCCCGGCCAAAAGGACTTTGCGGGCAAAGCCCAGGATAAAGTTACCTTCTTCCTCTTCCATCGGTTCTTCAACGACGACATCCACCTGCTGCTTTCCCATCGTTACACCTCCCATTCTGATTTGTGATGACGCACCGCATCATGGCCCAATGATAACACAGTGCGTCATAAATGTCAAATCGGATGCAGCCTGTGGCGCACAAAAAAAGGGGTGGGCACCAGGCCCACCCCTGCCGTTGCAACGGGGTTCAGCGTGTCACCCGCTGGAAGGTCAGCAGGAAGTTGGTGTGGATGGTAAAGTCAGGGGCGTCCGGTGTCCCTAACCCCAGCCCGACGATGGTATCGCTGGGCAGGCCGGGAACGCTGACCGAGTAGGAACCCAGGGTGTTGTACATGGGAAAGTTGGCCGGGTATTCGTTGGGCGGTTTGTTTTCGGTCTTGACGACCAGGCTGCCGCCTTCCCAGCGGATCTCAATGGGATGGCCGATGATGCGGCTGCCGTTCTCGTCCAGCAATTCTATGTAGATGGTGTGGTCGTTGCCCGATTCGTTCTTATCCTGCCAACGGACCTTGACCAACCGCCAATATTGCTGCCCCGGTCGGACGCCTGCAGGCTGGATCACGACGCCCAACGCTCCCAGACGGGGGTCCAGGTCGCGGGCGGGCTGGGGTCGCCCCGCCGGTGTCGCCGTGGGCACGGGTTTGGCCGCCGAAGCGACGCTCTTGCCCGCCGGTTTGGGGGTTTTGGTCGGCGGAACGGGTGTGGGGGTCGGCGGGATGGGCGTAGGAGTCGGCGGAGGGGGAGTGTTGGTGATGACGATGATCCAGGGGGTAGGCGTCGCCGTCGGTTCCTGAGGGGCGCTCGCCGCTCCTTCTGCTCCTCGGTTCGCTTCCCCGGTATCGGCCGGGCCGCCGGCAACTTCCCGGCTGCCCGTCACATCCTGCGAGGTCACCGAATCCTCCGTGGGAGGAGGGGTGGCGGTATCGGTGGGGAACGATGTCGCTTCCCCTTCGGTCGAGAAGGAGGGAGGGTGAGCCTGGGTTGTCTCCGCGCCGCCTGCAGAGGAGACGACCGGCAACGGTGTTGTCGTCGGTGGTGCAGGGGCAGCGGTGGGCGTCGGTTCCACAACTTGGGCGAAGGCTATGGCCCCTTGTAGGTTGGTCACATTATCGGCGGCCAGGACCTGGATGACTACGTAGGGCATGACGATACCCAGGAACCAGATCAGCAGCATGGTGATGGCCACCAAACGGAATTTGGCCCAGCCGCTCAGCCCGCCGAACCAGGTGACAACCCCCCCCAGGGCCGTGCCCAGCCCGCTTTGCCGTTTCTTGCGAGGCGCGCGTGGAGCAGGACGGGGCCGAGGTGCAGGTTTGGGCTTGCGACGGGGCGGTGGGGGGGGCACACGGGTTGGCCGGGGAGCGGGCTTGGGTTGCGGCTGAGGCCGAACCGGCGCGGTGACGGTAGCGGTGGCCGCCGTGGTCGCCGGTGCAGGTGCTTCCGGTTTCAGGAAGCGTTCGTCCACATTGCGCAGCCGCTCGCTCAGCAGGCGGCTCAGGGAAAGGGCCAGGTTGGGATACGCCGTCACCAGGTCTTCAAAGTCGGCTTGGGGCAGTACCCACAGGTTCAGGTCGCTGAGAGCGGTCACCGTAGCCGAGCGGGGGCCGTGGGTGAGCAAGGCCATCTCGCCGAACAGGTCCCCCGCTCCCATTTCATCAAGGATGATCGCCTGGGGGCCGCTACCGCGCACAACCTGCACCCGGCCCGATTCAATAAAGTACATTTCGTCGCCGGGGTCACCTTCCCGGATGATCACTTCGCCCTGGCGGTAGCGGACCGGCTTCAAACGGCGGCTGATCTCCTCCAACTGGCTTGGCGAAAGCCCCGCCAGCAGTTTGAGGCCGCGCAGATGGGTTTCGGTAAACCGCCGGTCCATTTCGGCCAGCCGCCGGCTGAGCGTTTTGCTCAGGGCCAGGCTGACGGAAGGGTAGCGGGCTACCAAGTCGTCAAAGTCGGAACGGTAAAGAACCCACAGGTTGGTGTGTGTCGCCGCCCTGGCCGATGTGGAACGGGGTTTGCCCGTCAGCAATGCCATCTCGCCGAAAAAGTCATCGCTGCCCAAGCGGGCCAAGACTTCGGGGACCCCCTGGTCGTGGGATGTAATCTCCACCTGTCCACTGTCGATCAGGTACAAGGCATCACCGGGTGCGCCTTCAACAAAGATCCATTCCCCGGCCGGCACATGGTGCAGCAGGAGCCGTTCGCTGACGGACCAGCGGACCTCTTCCGACAATCCGTCAAAGAGGGGCATCGTTGCCAGCCTCTGAACGGCCCGTTCTCGGTCTTGAGGAAGCAGCGGCCCCCGCAGGGCCTGGGCCAGCGATTTGCGGATCTCCGGGTATTCCTGGGTCAGGGCATCAAATTCGGCAGCGGGCAAAGCCCACAGGATGGCATCGGTCGCGGCCTGGGCGGACCGGGTATGGGGTTTGCCGGTGAGCACGGCCATTTCCCCAAAGGTCTCGCCTGCGACCAGTTCCGCAAAGTCTCCCCCTTCTTCCGTGCTGTGCAGATGCAATTGGCCCGTCTCTATGATGAACAGGGCCTCCGGCGGTTGACCGCTTTCGACGACCAGTTCCCCCCGTTTCTTTTCTACGGGGACCAGCCGCCGCGCCACGGCCAGCAAGGCATCCTCCCCCAAACCGGATAGGAAGGGGAGGGATTTGAGCCTCTGCTCGATCAGGTAGCGGTCCAAAAGGGCCAGTCGCGAACCGAAGGCAAGGGAAAGTTTGAGTCCGATTTGGGGGGATTCGGCGATGAGGTCGATCAGGTCTTCCCGCCCCAGGACCCATAGTTCCACATCGGTTGCGGTGATGGCCCCTAGGGACCGGGGTTGATCCTGGAAAAGGTCGGCCTCGCCGACCAGGCTGCCGGGCCCTTGACTGGCGAGGGCCGTCCCACCATCGGCCAAAAGCCGCACCCACCCCGATTTGATCAGGTAGAGGGCATTGCTCGGATCGCCTTTGTGGAACAGGGCCTCGCCGCTGCGGCGCAGTTCCAGGTGCATCCGCTCGGAAACGCGTTCTTGTTCTTCTTCCGATAAGGCGGAAAAGAAGGGGGCGTCTCCTACGTAACGCATCTTCACTTTATCCAATCACCTCCTCACGGGCGTCGCCCATTATACCAGACCCCCCAAGGGTGTCAAGTCGTGTGCACTCTCTTTCCTCAGGCTCAGGCCAGGTAATCGCGCAGTTTGCGGCTGCGCAGGGGATGGCGCAATTTGCGCAGGGCTTTGGCTTCAATTTGGCGGATCCGTTCGCGGGTGACGCCAAAGGCTTGCCCTACCTCTTCTAGTGTGTGCCCCCGCCCATCTTTGAGACCAAAGCGCATCTCCAACACTTGGCGTTCCCGGTGGTTCAGGGAATCCAGAATCGCCCGCATCTGTTCCCGGAGTAGTTGCTGAGAAGCAGCCGCGTCCGGCTCAAGCATGGTCTCATCCCTGATAAAGTCCCCCAGGTAGCTATCCTCATCGGAGCCGACGGGTGTTTCCAGGGACATCGGCTCTTGGGCGATGCGCAGGATCTGTTCCACCCGGCCCGCTGCCCGTCGCAGTTTGCGCGAAAGGGCAGGAGGCAACCGTTCATCCCGGTTCAGGGCGGCGAGGATCGCTTCCCGGTCCTTTTCCTCCAGGCCGACGGCATTGCTCATTTCCGGGTCTAGGGCAATGTCTTCCGGCGTGGGATCCCGGCCCAGTTCCTGTTGGAGCCGCCGCTGGGTGTGGATCAGGCGGCTGATGGTTTCGACCATATGGACCGGGATGCGGATGGTCCGCGCTTGGTCGGCAATGGCCCGGCTGATGGCTTGGCGGATCCACCAGGTGGCGTAGGTGGAGAATTTGTAGCCCATGGTGTAGTCAAATTTGTCCACTGCTCTGAGCAGGCCGATGTTGCCCTCCTGGATCAGGTCCAAGAAGGACATGCCCCGGCCTATGTAGCGTTTGGCGACGCTGACGACCAAGCGCAGGTTCGCCTCGGCCAGGTGGCGGCGGGCCTGATCGCCCTCGGCAATCTGCTGTCGCAGGGCAGCCTTTTCTTCCTCCGATAAGGAGCCGTTCCGATTCAACCGCTCTGCGGCCTCGTTGCCACGGGCGATGGCCTTGGCCAAACGAACCTCCTCTTCGGCGGTGAGCAAGGGAACGCGTCCGATCTCGCGCAGGTACATGCGGACCGGATCGTCCCCCACATCAAGGTCGTCCAAGTCGTCAAGGGGGTCCGTTTCAACCTCGGCCATCTCCTTTTCCAGTTCGCTTAGGTCCCGCAGCCCCGGCTCGGCGTCTTCGCCATCGGCAGGGCCGATGTCCAGGGTGGTGAACAGGTCCCGCAAGGGGGCATCTTCGCCCCCGGCAAAGCCTTCACTTTCATCCAAGTCGGCGGCGGTTGCGAACGGTTCTGTTTTTTCCGGCAGCAGATCCTCACTCATGGGCAACCGTTTGTGCTCCAACACAAGGAATTTGAAACCGCACCCGGCAGGCGGTCGCCCGGCCACGGGTTCAAAAGGAGCGACCTCGGTCGCTCACACGGCCACGGCCCGCGCCCCGCCGGACCGCGGTCCGGCGCAGGCAGCCGGGATTTTCCCCCCGGCGGCAAGCCGGGATCATGTCGGTTCTGAAGGTCACACGCTACGCTACTCGGCGACGGTGGGCGGAACCCGCAACGGGACATCCTCTTGACGACGGCGCCCCGAAAGGGAACGGGCGTTCATAGCCTGTTGCAGGCGGCGGATCCGCACCGTCGCTTGGGTGATCAAAGGGCCGTAGGTGGCCGCAGCGTGCCGATCTCCATCTTCCAACAGGAATTTCATTTCGGCCACCTGGCGGCGCAGGTTCTGCAAACGCAAACGGGTGACGGCGTCGGCCAGGTCATCGCGCAGTTGTGATTCTGTGGCGGGAGGCTGGGCTTCCTGTGCCGCCACCAGGCGGTCCACCCGCTTTTGCAGGCTTTCTTCCAAAACGTCGTAGAAGGCCCCCCGTGCTTGAGGAACGCCGCCGCCGTCAAGCCAAGCCCGCCACGCTTCAAAGATAACCCGATCTTGGGTTCGTGTCAAATCTCCGGCCTCAAAGGGCGGGTCGGCGGCGGCACGGAGGGTTTCATCGGCTACGGGCAGTAGTTCGGGGTGACAAAGGAGCAGGGCCAAGCAATGTTCCTCAAGGGTCAACGGTGTCTGTTCCCGCTCCGTTGGGGCGGATGCCGCCCGACGGCGGGCCGGTTTGCGGCCCGGCCCGCGGCGGATCTGTTGCCACAGTTGCCGTTCGTCCACCTGGACCATGCGGGCCAGCTGCTGCAAATAGTGGGTCCGCTGTACCCGGTCGCCCATTTCGGCAATGAGGGGACCGAGGCGGCGCACCGCTTCCGCCTTGCCTTTAGCCGTGGTCAGGTCCAGATCGGAGGTCAGAACGTCAAAATAGTAATCCATCACCGGCTTTGCCTGGGCGATCAACGCTTCCCAGCGGGCCGGATCCTCGCGGATCACTTCGTCGGGGTCCATGCCCTCCGGCAAGGTGGCAATGCGGATGTCGGCGTCCAACCGCTCTTCAAAGCGGATGAGGCCGCGGGGGGTGGGAACCGGCACGACTTCACGGTCCAAGACCTGACGGGCCACATCCAGGCCACGCAAGGTAGCCCGGTTTCCCGCGGCGTCCGAATCCAGGGCCAGGACAAAGCGGTGGGTGAGCCGCTTGAGGGTGTTGAGCTGGGCTTCGGTCAGGGCCGTGCCCATCTGGGCTACCACGTTGTTGATGCCGTGCTGGTGGGCCATCAGCACGTCCATATAGCCTTCGACGATGACCGCTTCCCCCCTGGTGCGGATGCCCGCTTTGGCTTGATCTAATCCAAAGAGGACGCGGCTTTTGTCAAAGAGGGGGGTCTGTGGCGAATTGAGGTATTTGGGTTGGCCCTCGCCCAGGATGCGTCCGCCAAAACCGATGATCCGTCCCCGCCCGTCACGGATGGGGACGATCACCCGTCCTCGGAAGCGGTCGTAGTAGCCGCCCCCTTCCCGCTCCACAACCAGCCCCACCTCCAGTAGTTCTTCCTGGGTATACCCTTTGGGGATCAGGTAGCGGAGCAGGCCATCCCAGCGGTTCAAGGCATAGCCTACCTGGAAGCGGTCTAGGGTCTCGCGGGTCAGCCCCCGTTTCTCCAGGTAGGCACGGGCGCGGGCGGCCTCGTCGCTGTGGAAAAGCAGGTGGTGAAAATAGGTAGCTGCCGCCCGATTGATCTCGCGCAAGCGGTCTAGGCGTTTCGCTTCTTCGGCGGCCTGGGGAGTGGGCGGCTTCAGCTCAACACCGGCCCGTTGGGCCAGCATCCGCAACGCTTCGCCAAAGCCGACGTTTTCCCGCTTCATGATGAAGGTAAATACGTCGCCGCCTTCGCCGCACGCGCCAAAGCAATGCCAGGTCCCCGTTTCGGGAAAGACGACGAAGGAAGGCGTCTTTTCCGAATGGAAAGGACACAAGCCCTTGTAATTGCGCCCCGCCTTTTTCAGGGGCACATAAGACTGGATAACTTCAACGATGTCCAGTCGCTCTTTGATCTCTTCGGCGATGTTCATACCGACTTGCGTTTTGTGGGGAGGCTCTGCGCCTGGGCCTCGTCCAGCTCTTTTTGGGCCTCGTGGGGCGAGATGGGCCTCATGTCGGCCAGGACCTTTTCAATTTCGGCGGTCAGTTTCTGAAAGACGTGACGGATGCTTTGGGTGGCGTCAATGTGACAGAAGCTGTATTCTTCGGCAATGGCATCAAACTGGGCCAGAAGGCGGGTTTGGTATTCCACAAAGGCATCGTAGTAATCGCGGTAAGGCAAGAAATCCATACCCGATTCCCAATAGTCAAAGCCACGGGCGTTCAGGACGCGGGGGATCAGGTGGGGCAGGTCGGCATGGAGGTAAAAGACGGCGTCCGGGATCAAAGCAAAGCCAAAGATGTCGCGGATCCAGGTGGGATCCACGCCGCGCACCAGGGCACGGGCGATGATGGAGTAGATGTAGCGGTCGGTGAGGACGACGAATCCGGCCCGCAGGGCGGGGATGATGACCTTTTCCAGGCGGTCCACCATGTCGGTAGCGTAAAACAGGTTGGCCGTCAGAAGGCCCAGGGTGTGGCCCCGCATGGCTTCTTTGATGCCCCGCCCGGCCAGTTCGGAGCGTTTGAGGCCGGTGGAGCGAACGGCATAGCCTTTGCTTTCGATCCATTCCCGCAGGAGGGCGATCTGGGTGGAGCGACCCACGCCGTCGGTCCCTTCCAGGACGATGAAACGCCCCGGCAGCGGTTCGGTGCGGGTGAACCCGGCCAACCCTTCGCCGTAGAAACGGATCTCGGTCATGGCTCGCTCCTTTCCGGCAAGACCTCATCCAAATAGCGACCGTAGACGCTTTCGGCGGCCAGCACCTCACGCCAGGCACTCGGTTCCGCACGCAACGCGCCGCCCAGCAAGGGGGTGATGATCTCGCGGACGATCTCCTGCTGTTTGACCAGGGGCAAGGTGGCATCAACGACGGTTAGGCCGAATTCGTCCACCATTTTGTCGTACTCCTCCAAGATGCGGCTCTGGAAGAGGCTGAAGCTCTCGTAAGGATCGTCGCTCAGGCCGATGTCCATCCCGGCTTCATAATATTTGAGCTTGGGGCGTCCGCTCAGGATGCGTCTGAGGGATTCTTCCAGGGGGACGCGAAAGTAGAAAGCTACGGTCGGCTTGACGGCAAAGGCATAGACCTTGCGCACCCAGGTCGGCGAAACGCCGCGGGCCACGTCACGGCCAAAGGCGGTGTAGATGTAACGGTCGGCCAGGACGATGGCCCCCGCCTTGAGGGCCGGCAGGATCTGCCGTTCCAACCGGTCGGCAAAGTCGGCGGCGTGGATCAGGCTGAAGGAGGTAGGCGTCAGCAGTCGTTTCTTCTTGCCCCGTTTGGTCGTCGCTTTGACCAGGGGTGAAGAGTTCCATTCGCTAAAGGCTACACAGTAGCCTTGCCCTATCAGCCATTTGCGCAATAGGTCTAGCTGGGTACTCTTGCCGGAGCCGTCAATGCCTTCAACGATGAACAGTTTGCCCGGCAATGCCCGTCCGTCAGGTAGTTGGGCCATCGCGTCCACCCCCAGGTTGCGTAGATCACGCTACGCCGCTCCTTCGGCGTCCTCGCGGTAAAGCCGACGCCGATGATTTGCGCCGCCCCCGTGCCCGTCATTTTGCCGGTAGGGGCAAGTATCCCTTTGCCACGCGGGCAGGTTCCCATCCCCGGTGACAGGCCGAAGGTCTCAATTTGCAGCAGGGGCCTCTCTCCGGGCATTATATCACAAATCGGGCAGAAGGACAATCGCTTTGCGCCGTTTTGGCAGGGCAGGTGCATTTGCGGATTTCGCATCTAGAGGTGGGGTTCGCCGAAAAACGCTCGGTTTCACACGCTTTCTGCGGATTCGGCGTTGCGGCAGTGGGGCCGGTGTGGAACGATCCATGCATTCGCGCCGGGGGCACCGCCCGCCCGATGGGGTATCTACAATCCTACTACCGGCTCGGCCATGTCCGCCGTGCGGTAGGCATAGGCCAAATGCGGGGTGTTGTGATGCCAGCCCGGTCGCCCATCGGGCGAAAGGAGGATGACACCGCCCACGCCGTTCACTTTGTCGGCCAGGACGCGGATGGCGGCGCGGGCCGCTGCCTGGGGATCGCCCAGCTCGGCCAAATGGTGCAAGCTCAGACGGGCCAGGATCACTTTGGCGATGGCTTCCCCCCAACCGGTAGACGACGCACCGCCGTATTCGTCATCGGCGTAAAAGCCGCAGCCGACCATAGGCACGTCACCGACACGACCGGGCATTTTGTTAGGGGTCCCCCCGGTGGAGGTCCCGGCTGCTACATGTCCTGCCATGTCCAGGGCCACACAACCCACCGTATCCGCCCGGACAAAGGCCCGGCGTCCCGAATAGGTGCGGTCGTACAGCAGTTTTTGCCAGCGTTCAAATTCGCGGGGCACGGCCAGGTCGGTCAGTTCGCAAAGGGGAAAGCCCATCTTGTGGGCAAACCGCTGCGCACCTTCGGCAATGAGGAGGACGTGCTCGCTCTTTTCCATCACCGCACGCGCCAAACGGATGGGGTTGCGGATGAACTGCACTCCGGCCACTGCACCCACTTGTAGGTCCGCGCCGTCCATGAATCCGGCATCCAGCTCCACTTGGCCGTCGGCGTTGAGGAAGGACCCCCGTCCGGCGTCAAAGGTTTCGTCATCCTCCATGACGACGATGGCCGCCTCGACGGCATCCCGCGCCGTACCGCCCTTTTCCAACACTTCCCAACCGGCTTCCGCCGCCCGCCGAACACCGATGCGACATGCCTCTTGCAGATCGGTCGGGATGTCCCACGCACCACCGTGGACAATGATCGCCGGTCGTGGCATTGCTCCCCTCCCCCGATTTTTCACCGCGCAGCTTCCATTTCGGCAGCTTCCTCTTGCCCTTCCTCCACCGGTCGGAAGGTTTCCATGCTGGTCAGACGGTCGGTGTAGAGAATGCCGTCCAGGTGATCAATTTCATGCTGAAAGACGCGGGCGATATAGCCTTCTAAGCGGTAGCGCACCACTTTACCTCGTTCATCTAGCCCTTTGACGACCACCTTTTCGGCGCGGGCCACCTCCCCGATGTAGCCGGGGATCGAAAGGCAGCCTTCGTATCCCACATCCTCGCCCCGCTTTTTGACGATCTCCGGATTGAAGACGATGTAGGTCTCGGCAGGACGGTTGTTTTCCTCATCGGCGGGCAGTTCCGCCACAAAGAAGCGTTGAAGGACCCCCACTTGGGGCGCGGCCAGGCCGACGCCGTTAGCCCGACGCATCGTTTCCAGCATCCGGTGGGCCAGGGCTACCAAAGAGGGAGTCACAGCCCGGACCTTGCGCGATTTGCTGCGCAGGATTTTCAGTTGCTCCGGATCGTGAACGGTCAAAATCTCCAAGTCTGCCATAGGTGTATTGTATCACCGGGACATCACCCTGTCAAAGGATCGCCTTTTCAAAACGGGAGGGCGTCGGCGACGACTTCGGCGATGTCTCGCAAGGCGAAGGGGGTTCCCATTTCCCGCCCGGTCACACATTCTTCCAGCATGATGAGGCAGAAGGGGCAGGCTACGGCGGCCAGGGAAGGGCCGAGGGTTTGGATTTCATCGGCCCGCAAATCGTTGATCCTCCGGCCCGGCGGATGCTCCATCCAGAGGGCGCCGCCGCCCCCACCACAGCAAAAGCCCTGTTCCCGCGACCGGGGCAGCTCGGCCAGTTGCAGGCCGGGCAGGGCGGCTAAAACGCGGCGGGGAGCGTCATAGATGCCGTTGTAACGGCCCAGGTAGCAGCTATCATGGAAAGTTGCCAGTTCCCAGCCCCGGTGCGCATTCAGGGCAAGGCGGCCCGCGGCCAGTAGCTCCGCGATAAATTGACTGTGATGGACGATCTCCCACCGCCCGCCGAATTGGGGGTATTCGTGCCGCAGGGTGTTGAAACAATGGGGGCAAGCGGTCACGATACGCGCAAAACGGTATCGGCGAAGTGTTTTGATGTTCTCCTCTGCCCGGAGTTGAAAGAGATATTCTTCTCCTGCTCGGCGTGCCCATTCGGCGTTGCAGCTTTCCTCCTCCCCCAAAACGGCAAACTCCACACCCGCAGCCCGGAAGATGCGCACCATCGCCCGGCTGACCCGTTGGTTGCGCGGATCGTAGCTCCCGGCGCAACCCACCCAAAAGAGAACCTCCGTCTGCCCTACATCGGCCATCAAGGGCACGTCCAGGTCGGCGGCCCAGGCAGCCCGCCGGTGACGCGGTTGGCCCCACGGGTTGCCCTGCCGTTCGGTATTGCGCAGCGCCTGGGCCAACGTATCGGGCAAGCGACCTTCTTCCAGGGCCAGGTAGCGACGCATTTCCAGGATGGCGGCCATCGGTTCGACGAAAACGGGGCATTCCTGTTCGCAGGCGCGGCAGGTGGTGCAGGCCCACAGTGTGGCCTCGCCGATGGAATCTTCTCCCTCGCCGATCAGGGGTGTCACCGGAGGCACATCGTTCCCCAGGGCCAAGCGGCGTAGGAACGGCAGCCGTGCGACAATCGGTTCCTGCCATTTCCATAGCGCACCCGGATACCGACTCATCCGGTCGCGCACATCCAAGACCAGGTGTTTTGGGGAAAGGGGCTGCCCGGCAGCATAGGCCGGGCAGACCGCTTGGCAGCGACCGCATTCGGTGCAAGCATCGCCGTCCAGAAGCCGTTTCCAGGTGAACTGTTCAACAGAGCCTGCCCCCAGCGGTTCTTCCGTTTCTTCAATGTCCTCAATTTTGGGCAGAGCACCGGGCGGCCCGCTCTGCCGGAACAGGATGCTCAAGGGGGAGGTTACGATGTGGATGAAACGGGTGTAGGGTAGGGAAACGATAAGGACAAAGACGGAGAGCTGATGCACCCACCAGAGGTAGGGATAGACAGGGGGTGGCTGCGTCGGCGGCGGCCCGAACAATCCGGCGATGGCGTTGCCCAGCCATGACCATTGCGCCCAAGGGGGAGCTTGACTCCGCAGGCGCATCACCTCCAAAGCCAAGCCGGTCAGGGCAATAAAAGCCAAAGTGCCGAGGATGTACCCCCAGCGGGGAGGCAGGGCATCGTGGCGGTGGCCGTTCAATCGGTCGGGACGCCGGAGGTAGCGGCGCCAAGCGGCCAGCCCCAGGCCGACGAGGAATAGGAGCGTCGCCGCGTTGACCACCATCTCAAAGATGAGGTAAAAGGTTCCCCGCAGGATGGGCAACCCGGCATCCATCTGGATACCGATCAGAGAAGTGGCGATGTAAAAGATGACAAAGCTGTAAAAGATCAGCCCGTGCATCAAACCGGGGTAGCCCTGGGAAAAGACGCGCCATTGGCCCAGGGCATAAAGGGCCAACCCGCCGAGCCGCCACCCCATTCGGTCGGTGCGGTGAATGGGACGGCCCATGCGCCACAGGCGAATCCGCCGCCACAGCCCGTAGGCCACCAGCAGGCCGCACAGGATGACCAATGTCCAATGGATGGGATAGAACCATTCCGGCAGATTCCAAAGGTCCTCGCGCGCAGGCATCTTTCCTCTTTACGATTGCATCCTGCTACCCAAAGGCGGGAAGCGCGGTCCGGCTCCCGGTCGCCCTAGGGTCTCAGGTCTTTGTCCACGATGCGGCTGATGGTCTGCCCCAGGCGCACGCTATAGTTGACGCCTCGGTCTTCGGGGTAGATCTGCAGGGTGTTGGCCAGGTAGAGGCCCTGTAGCGGGGTGCGGTGATCGGGGATGCGTTCCGAGTAGCCGCAGGTGATGACCGGCTGGCCTGCTTCGGCGCGAAAGAGGAGTTTCTTTTCGATCCAATCTGCTCCGAATCGGGGGTTGATGCGTTTCAGGTGCGGCAGGTAGAGGTCAAAGAGTTCTCCTGCCGTCATGCGGAAGCGGGGGTCGTCCCGTTCCAAATAGTTGGAGACGTAGATCAGCCGCCGCCCCCGGTATTCATCGGGGGGCACGTAATTGGTATGCTCAATGACGCCCACATAGGGCATCGTCCGGTCGGCAATGTTCAACCAGTAAATGCGGCTGAGGCTGTGCTTGCTGACCAAAAGCAGCACCAACGCCGCTTGGTAGCGCACGGAGCGTAGTTGATCGGCATAGGGGCCTTCCAGGGTGGGCGGGGCGATCTCCAACAGGTTGTAGCCCGGTACGGTGGCGATGACGGCATCAAAGGGGATCGTTTCTCTTTTGGTAACGACGCCCGTCACACGGCGGGGGTTGTCGGGCGCGGTTGTCAGGCCGATGACCTCATGGTTCAGGCGCAGGTCCGCGCCGCCGGACCGCAGCCGCTCTACCAACGCCTGGGTGATGATTTCGAAGCTACCCCGGGGGTAGGCCAGCTTCTCTTTGGCCGACGCCCCCTGCCGGGACGTGCCGCGCACTTTGATCTTGCCCCATAGCCAGGTCATGCTCACCTGATCGGCCATTTCGCCGAATTTGCCCCGCAGGAGCGGCCCCCAGAATTTGTCATAGATCTCGCGACCCAGGTAGCGCAGGATCCATTCGCGGGCGGTGATCCGTTCCAGGCTGCGCCAGTCGTTCACGCGGGGCAGGTACAGGTACATCAGCCCCAATTTGATGCGGTTGATAAAGCGCAAGGGTTTGAAGCGGAGCAGATCCAAGGGGGTGACCAGGTCATAGATCCGGCCTTCGTCATACCAGCCGACTTTGGATTCAATCCAGCGCAGCCGGTCGCCCAGACCCAACTCATCCATCAAGTCCAGGACGTGGGTATCGCTGCCAAAGAGGTGATGGTAAAAGTATTCAACGCGCGTGCCCAGGAGAGGGACGGTGGCCGCCTGGCCACCCCACGTTCCGTACTTTTCCAAGACGGTAACGGCATAGCCCCGCTTTTGCAATTCATAGGCTGCCGTCAGCCCGGCGTAGCCACCGCCGATGATGCCGATGCGTGGGGATGTCATGCTCATTCCATCAGCTCGTCAAGGTCCGGTTCCGGGACCGAGGTGGGCAGGTCTGCCACCAGGTCGGTTTTCCCCTCGGCATATTGTTCCAGGTCGCGCTTGGCCCAGGTAAAGAGTTTGATCAGATCCTCATCGCTCCCCTGGTAACGGGCAATTGTCTGTTGGGAACAGACTTCGCAGCCGCGCATAAAGCGGTAGCTGCCGGAGACGCAGCCCAAGCAGGCGTTGAGCCGGATCATCATCAGGCAAAAGGCCAGCTTATCCGGATGGGTTTCCGGCAAAGGGATGAGGTGTTCTATCAGCTTACGCCATTCTTCCCCGCGCAGGTTTTTGAGATCGGGGATGAGACGCGGCGGGAACAACAGTTCGGTTCTGGAATGAAAAGTCATGTGACTACCTGAGCATTCAATTTTTGCTTACAAATGCCGTTGGAGCAAGCCCTGCCATACGGCCCACGGCACGACAACGCTGCCCAAGCCGTTGTGTGCTCCATCACCGTGGAAATCGCTCCCTCCCGTGGGCAACAGACGGAAGCGGACGGCCCAATCCAGCAGCCGACGGATGGCCCGGCGCGGATAGTTGGGATAATAGACCTCAATGCCGGCCAATCCGGCCCGGCGCAGACGCGGCAACCAATGTTGCAGGTCCAGGCTGCTGCGCTTTTCCCCGTGGGGGCTATAGGTGAAGGGATGGGCCAGAACGGGCAAGCCGCCGCTGCGGAGTACCAGTTCAATGGCCTCTTCGGGTGAGAGTTTATAGCGTTCTACGTAGGCCGGGCAACCCCGCCCGATCCACAGATCAAAGGCTTCATCCCAGCTGCCGACATATCCGGCTTCCAGCAAGGCCGAGGCCACATGGGGCCGCCCGATGGAGCTGGCATCCCCGGCCAGGGCCAATACCCGCTCCCATGCAACGGGCAACCCCAGTTTGCCCAGGCGGTCCACCATCTTTTTGGCCCGCTCGCGCCGCGCCCGGCGGCTGCGGGCCAACGCTTCCTGCAAATCGGCGTTCTCCGGGTCTATAAAATAGCCCAATAGGTGCAGTTCTTCGCGCCCGGCCAGGGTGCTGATCTCCACGCCGGGGACAACCGTGATTTGCCACCGCGTGGCGGCAGCCAGGGCAGCGGCCACGCCGTCGGTCGTATCGTGGTCGGTGATACCTAAAACCCGGATGCCCAGGCTCGCAGCCTTTGCGACCAGTTCATCCGGCGTCAGGCTACCGTCGGAGGCGGTGGTATGGGTATGTAGGTCAACGAGCGTCGCATTCGTCGTCTCGAAACCGTCCACTCCTCAAAAAATCCCTTGCGGGTCACCGGTCGGCCGGGCGAAAGCATTTATCGTTCTCTGCCCCGGCCCATTCCAGAGACACCGAGCACGCAGAGAGAAACCGCACAAAATTCGCCGCTTTCTCTCTGCAGTGCAAAATCCCGTCGGTGCGCTTGCTTTGCGCCGGAGACCCTAGGGAGGCAAATGGTATCGCGGCTACTCTCTGCCGCCTTTGAGCCGCTCCTGCCACTTTGCCAGGGCGTCCCATTGGCCTTTGGCCGCCAGTTTGGCCTGCCGGGGCCAGGTGGTAGGATCGGTGATGCGGGCCAGGCGCGGATCCGCTTCCCGCAGAATCTGGGTGATGCGCTCCACGCCGGTTTCGGCCAGTTGGGCAAAGGTCGTGATCCCGGCGGCGGCCAGCAGCCCGGCGATCTTGGGGCCGATGCCTTCGATGCGCGTCAGGTCGTCCGGCTTGGCCGGAGCGGCCTGGGCTTCCGCCTTTTTCTTGGCAGCGGCGGCCTTTTTTGCCTCGGCAGCGGCCTTTTTCTCCGCCGCAGCCCGGCAGGCGGCTTCCTCTTTGGCCCGGCGGGCTTCCTCTTCGCGGGCATAATCGGTCGGGTGGAGTTGGGCATAGTATTCGGCAGAGACCAACAGCCGGTCCATGTCGTAGAACATGTCCTGATCGCGGTCGGTGGTGGCGAGTTTGACCTCTTGGTTCATCTTGATCGCGTCGAAGGGGCAAAATTCGGCGCAAAAGCCGCAGGACATGCAGATCGTGAAATCAATCCAGAACCCGGCGGGCCGGGCCTGGGGTCGTCCCCGGTTGTCGGTGGCCCGCCGAATCCAAATGCATTGGGGCGGGCAGACGCGGGCGCAGATGCCGCAGGCCACGCAGCGGGGCTTATCGGGTGATTCGTCATAGACCAACATGGGCAAGAAGCGAAAGTTTTCCGTGATCTTGCGTTGCTGTTCCGGGTACTGGATGGTAAACAGGCCCTTGCCCTCGATGGCCTGCCGCTTTTCCAGCCATTCCTGGTCGTAGCGGCCCTTGAGGGAAAACCACTTGAGCGGGCTGCGGTCATAGGTGTAGGATTCGATAAAGTGACGCATGGTCACCCGCAGGCCCTTGAGCAATCCAAGTCCGTACATTAGCGGTCTACCTCCCCCATTGTGGTATCCAGGCTGCCCAAGATGACGATGGCATCGGCCAGGAGATGCCCCACCGACATGGCTTCCAGCGCGCCCAGGTTGACGAAACAGGGCGAGCGGACGTGGTAGCGGTAGGGATTGGTCCCTCCGTCGCTGACCAGGTAAAAGCCCAGTTCTCCTTTGGGGTGCTCCACCCGCACGTATGCTTCACCGGCGGGGACGGTGGGGTTCCACGCTTTTTTGCCCGCTTGGATGGAGCCTTTGGGAATGCGGTCTAGGGCTTGGTGCAGGATTTTGAGGCTCTGCCGCGCTTCGGCGATGCGCTGGCGGTAGCGGTCGTATAGGTCGCCGGTCTCGTGGGTTGGGATTTCAAAATCAAAGGAATCGTAGATGGAGTACGGCTCTACCTTGCGGATGTCGTAGGCCAGCCCCGCCGAGCGGAGCACCGGCCCGCTGACGCCGTAGCCGATCATTTCTTGCCAGGTCATGGCCGCCACGCCCCGCGTGCGGGCGATAAAGATTTCGTTGTCGGTCAGCATGTATTCAAATTCGTCGATCTTGCGCTCCAAACGATCCACCACTTTGCGGCAGCGTTTGAGCCAGTCATCGCTCACGTCGCGGGCCACACCGCCAAAGCGGTAATAGTTGACCATCATCCGCGCCCCGGAAGCCTCCTCGAACAGGTCCAGGACGTGCTCGCGCTCGGTAAAGGCGTAGAGCATGGGCGTCATCATTGCTCCCAGCTCGTTGAAGAGAAAACCGACGGCCAGGATGTGGTTGATGGCGCGGGTCAGCTCCCCCATGATGATGCGCAGGTACTCGGCCCGTTCGGCTACCTCGCGGCCCATCATCTTTTCCACGGCGACGACATAGCCGAAATTGTTGTACATGGGGCTGATGTAATCCAACCGCTCTGTGTAGGGGATGTTGCCGGTCCACAGGTTGCGCTCGCCGATCTTTTCGTGATTGCGGTGCAGGTGGCCCACCACGGGGTAGACGCTGGTGATCGTCTCCCCCTGCAGGCCGACGACCATACGGAACACGCCGTGGGTGCTGGGATGCTGGGGACCGATGTTGAGCAGGATGCGGTCGGTTTTTAGGCCGTTGATGTCTATTTTGTCGGCCTGGTCGATTTCAATTTCGGGGATCGGTTCCCAATTCTCCGGATCAAAGTCGGGCGGGTATCGGACGTTGCGCCGCCAGCGGACCCGCTCTTCGGCGGAGCGAGGCCGCGGGTTGTCGGGGCGGGGCCAGCGACTCTTGAAGGGTTTGTGCTCCTGTTCGTAATAGGGTTCGTGCCAATCCTTGCGCAAGGGATGCCCCTCAAACCCTTCCCACAGCAGGATGCGCTTGAGGTTGGGATGCCCGTCAAAGCGAATGCCGAACATATCCCACACCTCTCGCTCCTGGAAATTGGCACCGGGCCAGATGTCGGTCACGGTCGGCAGGTGGGGGTTTTCTTTATCGGCCAGGCGGACTTTGAAGGGGATGCCCGGCCCTTGCAGGTCCGGTCGGGTGGAGTAGAGGTTGTAGACCACTTCCAGCCGGTCGGGGTAGTCGGTAGCGGACAGGTGGGTGAGGTAGTCAAACCCCATTTCATCTCGCAGGTAGGTGGCCACTTCTTTCAGCCGCGCTTTGTCCACGACCAGCCACTCGCCGTCGCGGTCCACCACGGCCCCCGGAAAGGCGGTATTTACTTGGGCCTCGATGGCTGCTAGATCAATTGCCATGCTTCTCTCCCTTGAGTCGGACTAGTCGTTCTCCCGCAGGCGCGAAGACCGCCGCCTTGTGCCCGGTCGGCCCGCGGAAGAGCCGCCGGATACGGGCAACGGTCAGCTTCGGTCCGCCGTCGCCTCCCGCGCCGCCGCGCTAATCTCCGGGATCATGCGCGGGTCTACCAGGTCCGGCCCGCCCAGCATGGGAACGGGGATGGCCGGGATGGGGTCCTTGCGATACCAGCGGACCTCGTTGATCTTTTCATTTTGGATCTTTTCATGGACGGCCATATAGCCCTCAATGAGGGCCTCCGGGGTCGGCGGGCAGCCGGGCACATAGACATCCACCGGTAGGAACTGGTCAATGCCGGACACGACGTTGTAGCCCTCTTTGAACGGCCCGCCGCCACAGGCGCACGCACCCATGGCGATCACATACTTGGGTTCGGCCATCTGGTTGTAGAGGGTCACGATCTTGGGGACCATCTTTTTCGTGACCGTCCCGGAAACGATGAGGAGATCGGCCTGGCGGGGTGAGGCGCGGGCCAGGTCCATCCCCCAGCGACCGGTATCGAACCGGGCGGCGGCGGCGGCCATAAATTCAATGGCGCAACAGGCCACACCGAAGAACATGGGCCACAGAGAATATTTGCGCCCCCAGCCGTAGACCTGGCTCAATTTGGTGATAAAGACATTGCCCTTGAGTTCCTCGGGCACCTGGACCTCGTCAGTCATGCGACCACTCTCCTTTGAGCGAAAATCTACAAAGCGGCCTCCATTATAGCCGTTTGTGCTTTTTTTGTCAATTGTTTTCCCACCGGGCGCAGGGATGCTCACGAGAAGGCGGATTCCCCCCTTGCCCAACCCCCGTACCGATGGTATAATTCCAACGGCGGGACCTGATACCGTCCACATCCCAACGGCTTTCATCGTCGTTCGTTGAAGAAAGCAGTGCCCCAAATCGGACACTCATGGCAGAAAGGGGAAAACGATGGGAAGAACAAAATACCGATCCTTTGCGCTGATCCTGGGGTTGCTCGGCCTGTTGCTCCGGCAACCGGTCCGCGCCCAAAGCTCCGGTCCGCCCCCCCAACCGGCGGACCTCATTTACAACGAAATGCGCACCGTGTACCTGGGCAACCTGGCCCGCCGGGATAACGGTGTACCGCCCATGCGCTGGAACGCCGAAATGACCGAAGCAGCCCGCTGGTTTTCCTGGGATTCGGTGGAAAACCAGCCGCCCGGCTTTTGCGGACACCTGGATTCGCTGGGGCGTTGGCCTTCGGAACGCGTGCCCTCCTTTGGCTACCTGGGCAATTCCTGGGCGGAAAACGCCTTTTGCGGCTACGTGACCCCGGAACAGGCCATCGAGGGTTGGATGAACAGCACCTACCACCGGGAAAACCTACTCAACCTCGACTCGTGGGAAGTGGGGCTGGGCTACTATCTCCGCGCCGAGGACGGGCGGGGGTATGTCACCCAAGATTTCGGCATGGATCCACTCTACCCTCCCCTGATCATTGAAAACGAGGCGATCTCCACCGATTCGCCGGAAGTCAACCTCTACCTTTACGGCAACGCGGATACGGCTTTCGGCGGCGTGGGGCCGACGGTGGAGATGATGTTGGCCAACGAGCCTTGCTTCGCAGGAGCATCCTGGGAACCGTACAGGGCGGAGTCCTCCTGGACCCTGGAACCCGGCCTCGGCTGGCGGACGGTGTACGCCAAAGTACGGGATGCGGTGGGACGCACGACAGTGGTCAGCGACACCATCTACCTGGGCGACGATGTCCCGTTGGACGAACTGGGGTTGCATTTGGCCTCCGCCACACACCGCCAAGTCACGGTGTACGAACTAGACGGAAACGACCTGCCCTATTTTCAGCTCAGCCAGAATTGGTTCGCCGATGACACGTTGTTGCAGGGCAACGGCGAACGGGTCAACGATCCCGATGCGTTGGGGGGAACGGCCTATCGCTTGTTCCCCGGCGACGGCGAATCCCGCGCCAGGGTTTGGACGACGGACTTTGGCAAAGATACCCCCTTTGTGGCCTATTTCCGCCTCAAGGTGAACGACAACACCTCCGACGAGGAAGTGGCCCGTATCTCCGTCAAAAGCGGGGGCATCGAGTACGGCCCCTTCAGCCTCAAAGGGACCGATTTTGACGCCGCCAACGTCTACCAGGAATTCCCCATCCCCTTCACATTCCACGATAACCCCGAAGACGGCTCTCTGTTCTTCAACTTTTGGCACAGCGGGCAGGCCGATGTTTATGTAGACGGGGTGTACATCTTTACCGAACCGTATCCCGTCCAATCTTCCTTCACCTGGGACGTGCCCGGCGGTCACTACCGGGGCGGAGGAATCTGGCTGCGCTACACCGACAACGCCGGTTCGTTCTCCCCCGTTGAGGACGCCGTCCTCATCCCCCGGCGCATCTCCGCCTTGCCGATGTCCATCTCGGTCATGGCGGAGGTGAGCGCGACCACTCCCACCACCCGCACGCTGACGATTGAGCGCAAAGGGTGCGAGCCGTTCGGCTGGGATGTAGGCGGGAACGCTCCCTGGCTGACGGTACAACCAGAAGAGGAGACGGTCCGGGTTGTTGTGGATCCGCGCGAAATGGCCCCCGGCGAATACCGGGCAAGCATCACCATCCAGGCGGAAAGCGGCGTCATCGGCAGCCCCATTCAGGTCCCGGTGACGCTGCTCGTGGTCGAACAGATCCACCGGCAGTACCTGCCGGCGATCCTCCGGGCCTACTGAAGGACCGGTCCTGCTAAGGGGCGCGTCCACCTTTCGCCGCCTGACGCACCGCCTCATAAACGGGGCGGGGGTTGAATTCCGGGTCCACCATTGCGAAATAGTAGGCCGCCCGGTCGGGGGGCACGTCTCCCACCTGCCGGAAGTACCAGATGTTGACCACACCCAGCCAGGGCCAATGCTCCCGCCCCCAGGCGATACCCCGCACCGTGAACTCGGCCTGTTCCTCCTCCGTTACCCGCTCCCAGGTGAGCAACTCATCGGGGAAGGAGGCCGGAGCGGCGTTCCAACCATATTCGTTGAGCCAAACGGCCTTCCTGTCGTCACCGTACCGCTCCATGATGGGCCGGTAAAGCTCCACGCGGCGGAAATTGAGCACCTGGGGGTCCGGCGGGTCTTCCGGAGGACGGTCCAGGCCAAAGGCATTGGCCGAAAGGATGTCAAAATAGTCTCCTGCCCCGGCCTGATACATCTGTTCCAAAAAGATCAGGTCGTTGTGATTGCCCCGCATGGAAGCGTCCTCCAGCGTCATGGCCAGCGGCGCGCTCAGGACAACGACGTCGGGATCGGCCTCTTTGGCCCGGCGGTAGGCCGTCTCCAGCAGACGGGTGTATGCCACGGCGTCCACCCGCCGAAAGCCCCACTCGGCGGTCAGGTTGGGTTCGTTCCAGATCTGAACGTAATGCACCCGGCCCCGGTAGCGGCGCACGAATTCATAGACGAAATCGCCGTAATCGTCCAGCCGGTCGGGAGGAGCGGCGGGAAGGGGGTTCCCCTGCCGCGCCCAGGCAGGAGGGCGATCTAGCCGGGCGATGATCTGCATCCCGTACCGTTCGGCCAGGTCTACGATGCGGTCATACTTGGCCCAGGCAAATTCCCCTTTGCGCCGGGGTTCGATCTCCTCCCAGGAAAACTGTTGTTTGATCCAACCGATGCCCGCTTCCCGCGCCATTGCCAGGGTCTTTTCCTGCTTCCAACCTTCCACCTCCCGATCCAGGAAAAAGTTGGCCCCATAGGGATTGACGTCGGTGTAAGGGATGGACCGAGGATGGGTACGGAGCCAAGCCCAAAGGCCCACGGCGGCAAGCAGGGCAAGGCCACAGGCGAACAAGAAACGACGGCCCGTCATGGGTTCTGCTCCGTGAGCGGCAACAAACGCAACTTTGCTTCCATTTCCCGCTCCACATCCTCGCGGGCATAAAGAAGGGGATGATACCCCCCTTCAAACCAGGCCCGGATCTGGTCGTCGTAGTGCTTGCTGCCCGGCTGACCAGACTGACCGGGAGCCAGCAATCCCAGCGCGTGGTCCAGGTCGCCCAGATCGGCGATAAAGCGATAAGGCGGGCCGATGATACGCTCGCAGCTGAGGTCATGGCGGGCCGCGCCGGTCGCCCAAACGGTGGTATCGTCACCGCCCAGGGGATACGGCCCTCGGTTGAAAAGCAGGTC
Source organism: uncultured Anaerolineaceae bacterium (assembly GCA_964593865.1). Classification (GTDB taxonomy): domain Bacteria; phylum Chloroflexota; class Anaerolineae; order JAAYZQ01; family JAAYZQ01; genus CAZQKE01. Next base: position 42,948 of record CAZQKE010000033.1, read on the forward strand.
CAGGGGGCGGAGACGGCCCAGGGTATGGGCATAGGTCAATGTGTGCAGCTTGCCCCAAGCCCAATCCTTTGGTTCCGGCCCCAGTTCCTGCTCCAAGAACGCGACCGTCTGTTGCAAGGCCAAAATCATTGCCTCGTCGCGGCCTTCGCCGTTGCCCAGGTCAAACCAAGGGGAGTCGGGTTCCTCCAGCAGTTTGTGCAACCACTGCCTGGCCCGCACGCCAAAGATGCTGCGGTCGGCCAGCTGAGGCGTCGGCCCCAACCCGGCGTAACGGACGGTCAGGTCTTCACCCAACCTGTCCACCAGCAGCAGGCGGATCATGCGCCGCAGGAAGACCTGATAGACCGCCGCTTCGGGGCTATCGGCGGTCAGAGCACCATCCCAACGGCCCATCATCTCCACCACGGCGGCCAGGCGAGGATCTTGTACGCGCAGATTGCCCAAATGACGGGCCACGTCGCGGGCCGTGGGCGAAACCAGGTCAAAATGCATTTTCCGCACATAAGCGACATCCACCCGCTTCCGCCCCTCAATCAGTTCGGTGATGCGCCGCGCCCGGTCGTCGCTGGCGTATTCGCGCCCCAAAAAGTAAGGGTACTCTTTGCCGACGATGCGGTTATTGGCGGTGACGATGTAGCCCTGGGGCGGGTTGTAGAGATGGGGCATCTCCTCAAAGGGGATGTAACCGGTCCATTCATACTCGCCCGTCCAGCCGGGCACGGGTGTCAGCCCTTCTCCTTTGGCGCGGATGGGAACCCGCCCGGCCAGGCTGTACGCGATATTGCCTTCCCTATCGGCATAGACCACATTCTGCACGGGCGAAGTCCAACGGCGCAACGCTTGGCGAAATTCCAGGCAGGTACGCGCCTCCATCATCTCCAAAACGGCGTGGATCACCGTATCCGGTTCCCACGACGTCCAGCGCAGGGCCAACGGCTCCTCCCCGGCCAAATCGGCGGCCAATGCGTTGATGATGGGGCCGTGGCGGGTGAGGATGACCTCCTCAACGACCGTCTCGGCTCCCTTGACCTCAATCTCCTCCCGGATGATCTCCGCCCTGTGCCACTCACCTCGGTACTCGTACCACACCCGACCCGCTTCGTCGCGGCGCAGTCGCTCCCGATACAGATCCTGGACATCGGGAAAGCCGTTGGTGAACCCCCAAGCTACGTGACCGTTGTGCCCGGCAACTACACCCGGCACGCCGGGAAAGGTGATGCCGATGACGTTCAGGCCGCCGCCGACCAGATGGTTTTCGTACCAGATGGAGGGTTGGTACATAGGCAGGTGCATATCGTTGGCCAAAATGGGCGTGCCGCCGACGGTACGCTGCCCTGCCAGAACCCAGCTATTGCTGCCCACCCCTGCTTGGGGAGGAGGACCGAGGAAGGGCCGGGCCGCTGCCGCCCGATCCAGCGCACTCAGGCCGCCGGGGGGCACAATGGACAACTCGTCCAACTCCGGTTCCAGTTCGGCGGCCCGCTCCGGCCCCAGACGGGCGATCAGTTGGGCACGGAGCAGCTCACTTTCCCAATTGATGGACAACCCCCAGGACATGGCCTTGTTCCAGGCCAGGGTATCGGCGGCGGTCCAGGGTTCGGGCCGGTAACGCAATAGCCCAAACTCCACCGGCAACCGCCCCAAGGCGATGCGGGCATTCACCCCGGCGGCATAGGCTTCCAGCACGGTGCGGACCGGCTCGGTCAGGAGCGATACCTGCTGCTCCGCCAGCCGCCTCATCCCCAGGATACGCAGCCAGCGGTCCACCGCGACCGTTTGCGGCCCCAACACCTCGGAAAGCCGCCCGGCGACCATCCGCCGCTGGAAATCCATCTGCCACAGACGATCCTGGGCGTGGACAAAGCCCTGGGCAAAAAAGAGATCGTGGCGGTCGGCAGCGTAGATGTGGGGCACACCCCAGCGGTCGCGCAGGATTTCAACGGGGCGGTGCAGACCGGGCAAGCGCAACGTGCCCCGCGTGCGGGCCAGGGGCCGCCGCAACAGGTAATGGTACGCTCCCCCGATCAAGGCCGCCGCGCCCAATGCAGTTCCCGCCATGAGCCAACGTTTGTCCATGTCCCGCTCCGAAAATACCCCCTCACCCTCCCCCACCCGGACCGCGCCTGCGGCGGCCCACGGGGAGAAGGGTGAGGGCAAACTCCAAATTCCATCCTCGGCGGTGCGCCGGGGATCGGTCCACTTTCTCAGAAAACCGCGGGCCGTCCACGAATCGGGCACGAATACGCGAATGCACGAATGCGCCCGGCCCGGCAAGTCCCCGAACTTGCCCAGAGCGGCTAAACCGCACTTTGCAGGCCGTTGGCCGACCGCGTAGGCGGTCGGCCGGCCGCAGGCCCAAAAGGGGCGACTTGAGTCGCTCCCACCCCCGTCGGCACGTGGGCCGTCCACGAATCGGGCACGAATACGCGAATGCACGAATGCGCCCGGCCCGGACCAGACCTGACAGGTCTTGGAGACCTGTCAGGTCTGAGCACGCAGCCGCGCCACCCGCTGCGCATCCGCCCGCAGGTTTGGAACCTGCGGGAGGATGTTAGAGGATGTTATGCCCGCACCTGCCCCACCCCCTGCGCCGCCGCCCGAATGTCCTGCAACCGCCCCTCAACATCGGCGACGGCCAACGCATCCAGCAGGCGCAGCACCCGCCCCACCACACCGGCGGCTGCACAGGCAACCCGCGCCGCCCGGAACGCTTCCACCGCCTGGGAGACCAGAGCCTCGGCCTCCGCCGTATCCGAGGCCAACAGCGCCAAACCGGCCAGGGCCAACCCTTTGGCGTCGAGCAGATCGTACAGGTCCGGCGTGCGGGCGAGCAACGCCTCGGCGTGCTCCAGCGCCGATGCGAACGCTTCCCGCGCCGGGGCCGGATTCCCCTGCCGCAGCGCAACGACCCCTGCCAGAGCCTGAACCTGGGCGTTGAACAAGGGGACATCATACTGCCGGGCTGCATTGGCGGCCTGCCCGGCGGCGGTCAGTTCGCCGCTGTACAAACGAGCCAGAGCGAGCCGACCATAGCCCCATTGACAGATCTCGGGGTCTTGGATCTGCTCCCCAATCCCGGCACAGTTCTGAGCGTGTTGTATGGCGGCCTCGTATTGCCCCTGATCAATCAGGGCTTGGGCCAGGTTGCCCAGGCGGTATCCCTCCCCGCTCCGGTCGCCGATCTCCCGCGCGATCTCCAACGCCTGCTCATAGTACGCGATGGCCCGCCGGACCTCCCCCAGGTCCGCGTAGGCGTTCCCCAGGTTGTCCAGGTCATTCCCCTCCCCGCTCCGGTCGCCGATCTCCCGGTGGATCTCCAACGCCTGCTCATAGTACGCGATGGCCCGCCGCACCTCCCCCAGGTCCGCGTAGGCCACCCCCAGGTTGCCCAGGTGGTTCCCCTCCCCGCGCCGGTCGCCGATCTCCCGCGCGATCTCCAACGCCTGCTCATAGTACGCGATGGCCCGCCGGACCTCCCCCAGGGCCGCGTAGGCGTTCCCCAGGCTGCCCAGGTCGGCCCCCTCCCCGCGCCGGTCGCCGATCTCCCGGTCTATCTCCAACGCCTGCTCATAGAACCCGATGGCCCGCCGGACCTCCCCCAGGCGATAGTAGGCCGCTCCCAGGTTGCCCAGGTGGTTCCCTTCATTCCTCCGGTCGCCGATCTCCCGGTGGATCTCCAACGCCTGCTCATAGAACTCGATGGCCCGCCGCACCTCCCCCAGGGCCGCGCAGGCCAGCCCTAATATGCCCAGGTTGACCGCCTCCAGCGACCGGTCTTCCAGCCGGCCCAGCAGTTGCTCCCGCAGCTCCTTCACCAATGCCGCGTGGCCCCAGAGCAGCAGGTAGTCGAAATCGATCTCCCCCAGCAGCCGGGCGGCGGCCTCGTACTGCCCCGCCCCCAGCCGCTGCTCGAACTCGGCCAGCTGGGGTTCCAAGTCGGCCACCTCCCGCCAGGCTTCCTCCGGCAGGCGCAGGCGGGCGTAATAGTCGGCGGCGCGGGCGTGGAGCGCCCGCCGCCTTTCGGCCTCCAGGTGGTCGTAGAGATAGGCCGCGTCCAGGGGGTGCAGGCTGTACTCCTGCCGCTCCCCGTCATAGGCGGCATAAGCCCGGCGCACCAGGCGGGCCAGCGTCGCCCGCACATCCAGCGTCGGGTCCTCCGCCCCCACCACCGCCTGCACCGCCGCCGCCGGAACCGGTCGCCCATAGACGGCCAGCACCTCCAGCAGCTGCCGGGCCGCCGGGTCGGTCAGCAGGCGAAAGCTCTCCGCTTGTAACTCCTCCACCACCTCCTGCCGCCACACCGCCTCGTCGGCCAGCAGGTCCTCCACGTCGGTCAGCGTCGGGTCGTCGGCCAGGACGCTATAGGCATATTCCAGGGCGCGGGGGATGCCGTGGCAGCGGCGGGCCAGCTCCCGCAGCAGGGCCTCATCGGCCTCGCGCAGCCCCGCCGCGCCGTCGGCGTCCAGCTCCCGCAGCAGGGCCACCGCCTCCGCCTCGGCCAATCCTTCCCGCAGGGGCAGCTCCCGGAGCCAGGTCCGCCCCCGCCGCACCCGCAGCGGATGGCGGCTGGAAACCAGCAGCACCGCCCCCGATTCGGTCTCCAGGGCGGCGGTCAAAAAGGCCCGCAGTCCCGCATCATGGGGCAGGCCCTCCTCCCCCAGGGCCTCTTCCAGGTTGTCCAGCAGGAGCAGGTAGCGGCCCCGGCGCAGGCGGGCCAGCAGGTAACGGGCCTTTTCCTCCACCGTGGCCCCCTTGTCCTGCCAGAACCGCTCCAACGCCTCGGCCTCCTCGCCGCCCAGGGTCTCCACCAGCCGCCTGTAGAGGTCGTCCAGCCCCAGGCCGCCGCCCCGCCCGCTGAAACAGGCGACGCCGTTCCAGCCCCCCTCCCCGCCGGGGTCCAGGCGGGGTTCCAGGTCGTCCAGCAGGCGGGCCAGGAGGGCGGTCTTGCCCATCCCCGCCCGCCCCGTGACGACGATCAGGCGCAGGTCGCCGCGTTCCAGGCAGCGGCGCAGGTCGTCCAACTCGCGCAGGCGGTCGAAAAAGCGGCGGGCCGGTTGGGGCCGGGGGCCGGTGAGGGCCTGGGGACGGCGCAGGCGGCGTCGGCGGCTCTGGGCCAGGAGGTCCTCCCGCAGGCGGCGGATCTCTTCCTCCAACTGACGGCTCAGGGCTTCCTGGGAGCCGCGGACGACCAAACGGGTGCGTTCGTGCTCCCGGGCCATCTGCTCGCTCAGGGCGGCCAGGTCGCGGCGCATCTCCTCCTGCCAGGCGGCCTGGGCTTGCAGGGCGCGGCGCAGGTCGGCCTCGGTCGCGGCCAGGGCCATCAGGCGGGCTTCCAGGCCGTCCTGCAGGGCCGCCGTCAGCCGCGCCCGCTCCCCCTCCGCCAGGTGGACGCCGCCGCTCTGCAGGGCGGTGAGCAGGTCCAGGAACAAGGTGTCGCGCAAGCGTTCGTCCTGGCGCACCAGTTCCCGCAGCCATTCGGCCAGGCGGGGCAGCAGCCGCGCCCGGTACATCTCCCGCAGCGAATCGGGGCAAAGGCCGGTGTAGGGTTCCACCGCCGCCCACAGGGCCTCGGCGGCCCGGCGGCGGGCGGCCTCCACCTCGGCGCGGGGGTCGTGGGAGGGGCGGGTCAGGAGCAGGCGCAGGGTGGCCTCGTCTACCCTCGCCTCCGGCAGCCGGACGATGCGGTCGGCCTGGTTGTGCAGGTACTCCCGGCACGCTTGGGCCTGGCGGGCCTCCTCGCCCCAGCGGTCCAGGGGGCCGGGGGCGTGGCGCCGGCGCCATTCGCGGTGCACGTCACGGGCGGCCCGTTGCAGGGCGGTGGACAGCGCCCTTTCCAGGACCTCGTTGCGCAGGATGCCGTTGAAATAGTTGTGCACTTGGCGTTCCAGGCCGTGGGCCTTGAGGGCGTCCAGGGTGGTTTCCACCACCCAGCCCAAGGCGGTCTCGGCGATGAGAACGGTCAGCGGTTCGGCCATGGTGAGTTCCTTTTCTCGAATAGCGGTTGAAACCGCATCTGGCGGGCCGTTGGCCGACCGCCCGCCTGCGCGGGCGGGAACGGAAGCGTCCGCGTAGGCGGTCGGCCGGCCGCAGGCCCAAAAGGGGCGACTTGAGTCGCTCCCACCCCCGTCGGCACGTGGGCCGTCCACGAATCGGGCACGAATACGCGAATGCACGAATTCACGAATGCGCCCGGCCCGGCAAGTCTCCGAACTTGCGCAGAGCGGTTAAACTGCACTTTGCGGGCCGTTGGCCGACCGCGTAGGTGGTCGGCCGGCCGCAGGCCCAAAAGGGGCGACTTGAGTCGCTCCTACCCCCGTCGGCACGCGGGCCGTCCACGAATCGGGCACGAATACGCGAATGCACGAATTCACGAATGCGCCCGGCCCGGAACCCCTCCGTGGGCGGGCCGGACCTTTTGGGGCGAGGGCGCAGAGTTTCGCCGAATGCGCTGAGGGTGCGCCCCCGCAACCATCCGTCAGCGTTCTCGGCGATTCCCCGCCTTTGGAATCGCCTCGTGTGCTATCTCTGGCGTCTGCTCGCCGACTCGTTGCCCTCTATCCTCTGCCTCCCGCACACACCGATACCCCCGACTGTCCATGCCGACCGATTTGGCGGCTACATAGACCGCGCCGTTGTAGGTGACATAGTAGGCGTGCCCGGCGTCGGCTTCCTCCGCACTCCACAGGTAGATGATGGGCGAGCGGGGGTTCCACAGCGGCGTTTCCTTGTCCGGCGTCACCCCGCAGGGTTGCTTGCCTGTGCGCCCGTTCCAGGTGCAGCGGGCGTTTTCCCCGTGCCGCACCAGGGAGCGCACGATCTCCTCTGTGGTGGGCATACGCCAAAAGCCCTGCACCGTCTCTTCCAAACGGGAACCATCCCGGCTCAGAAACAGGCAGATGTTGTACCGTGCCATGTCGTCGGCGGTGGCGCACCCGGCGCTCACGCTGCCCCGGCACTCCCCCCGCCCCGACGATTTGCCTTCCAACCCCACCGGCGGCAGGCCGTACAGGGCGATCTGGTTCCAGGTGACGCCGCGCTGCCAGCCCGGCCCGGCGGACGCCCAGGTGAGGTCCACGCCGTTGCCCCGGATGCGCCGCGCACCGTAATCGCCGTCGTCCACCCGGTTCGCCACGCGATGGGCCGGTTCGAGGGCCAGGCTCACCCCCAGCAGGAGGGGCACGCCCACGGCGAGCAGAGAGGGCAGGTTGCGCCGCCACCAACGCGGTTCGCGGGGACGCGCCGTCCGCTTCCGCTGCCGCGCCTCGCGCAGGAACAGGACGCCGATCAAGGCCAGCAACCCGCTGACCGGCAGGTTCCGCAGCGCCGCCGTCAGGCTCGGCCCAAAGCGCAACGCGGTCATGCCCAGCAGCCAGGCGTAAGAGCCGATCCCGATGGCGATCAGCAAATAGCCGCCCAGGCGCGGCCATGCCAGGGCGAACAGCGTCAGGGCCAGGCACACCCCCGCCGGTAGCAGGAAGAACAGCCACTCAAAGGGGGCGTACCAGCCCTCGTGAAACATCTCGATCACGCCCCAGGCGGTCCAGGCGCAGGTGATCAAGAGACACAGGGCCAGGGCCACATTCCCCGCCGAAAAGACCTTTTTCATGGCGCACGTCTCAAACCCTCTGAGAACCCCGCGTCACTCTGTGTCACTTACAAACAAGGGCACAAAGTCGAATTTCCCCACATCCACCAACCCCCGGTCGGTCAGTTTGAGGGCCGGGATGACCGGTAGGGCCAGGAAGCTCATGGTCATCAAGGGGTCGGGCAGGGTGCAGCCCAGGGCGTGGGCCGCCTCGGTCAGGGCGGCCACCCGGTCGCGCACCTCTTCCAGAGGCCGGTCGGACATCAGCCCGGCGATGGGGAGCGGACAGGCGGCCTGCACCTCTCCCTCGGCGACGACGACCTGCCCGCCGCCCATTTCGACGACGGCGGCGACGGCGGCTTTCATGTCTGCGTCGGTCGCGCCGATGACGACGATGTTGTGGGAATCGTGGGCCACGCTGGAGGCGATGGCTCCCCGCCGCAGGCCGAACCCCCGGACCAACCCCAGCCCCACGTTGCCCGTCCCCCGATGGCGTTCGACGACGGCGATCTTGAGCAGATCGCGCTCCGGGTCGGACACAACCGCGCCGTCGGCGACGGTAGGGGACAGGTGCAGCTCCTCGGTGACGATCTGTTCCGGGATGACGCCGATGACGCGCACCGTTGCCTCTGCCGCCGCTCCGCCGACGGGGATGGTGAAATCCAGGGCGGCAACATCCACGCGGACGCCGGGCCGGATCGACACGGCGGGCAGCGCGGCGCGGTCGGGCAGGAAGCGGCCCCCTTCGGCCACCAACCGCCCGGCGGCGTAGACCTGGGCGACCTGCACCGTTTCCAGGTCGTCCAGCACCAACAGGTCGGCGCGGTAGCCGGGAGCCACTGCGCCCAGGTCCCACAGGCGGAACAGTTCGGCGGTGTGGATGGTCGCCATTTGGAAAGCCGTCACCGGGTCCAGCCCGGCGGCGATGGCCCGGCGCACAATGTCGTCAATGTGGCCTTCGGTCAGCAGCGTGTCGGGGTGGCGGTCGTCGGTGCAGAAATGGCACAACCGGGCGTTCCGGGCCGTGACCAGGGGCAGCAGGGCGTGAAGGTTGCGGGCCGTGGTCCCTTCCCGGATCAGGATGTGCATCCCTTTGCCCAGTTTTTCCTGCGCCTCGGCCAGGTCGGTGCATTCGTGGTCGGTGCGGACGCCGGCGGCGATGTAGGCGTTCAGGTCCAGGCCGCTCAGCCCCGGCGCGTGGCCGTCAATAGGCCGCCCCCCGGCGGCGCGGAGTTTTTCCAGGACGGCGGGCACGCGGAACAGGACACCGGGAAAGTTCATCATTTCGGCCAGGCCGATGACCCGTTCATGGTCCCACAGCGTCTCAATGTCGGCGGCGGTCAGCTCCGCCCCGGCGGTCTCCATGGAGGTCGCCGGGACACAGGAAGGCGCCATGACATAGACGCGCAGGGGCAGGCCCTCGCTGGCTTGCAGGATGTAGCGCACCCCCTCCAGGCCCAGCACGTTGGCGATCTCGTGGGGGTCGCAGACGACGGCGGTCGTGCCGTGGGGAACCACGGCGCGGGCGAATTCGGCGGGCCGGACCATTGAGCTTTCCAGGTGAACGTGGGCGTCAATCAGGCCGGGGCAGACGAACCGCCCGCCCAGGTCCACCACCTGCCGCGCCTGATACTCCCCCCAGCCGACTATGCGCCCCTCGTGGATGGCAATGTCCGCCGGGTGAATCTCGCCGGAAAGGACATTGACCAGTTGGGCGTTCTTGAGCAGCAGGTCGGCGGACTGCTCACCGCGAGCGACGGCGATCAAAGTTTCTAATGTCATTGGGTACAACTCCTCTAGCATTCACCGCAGAGAGCGCGAAGGAATCGAAAATGCCCGTGTGAAATCTTGTTTGCTATGCAAGGGACTCTTCCATCCGCAGGCTCAACCTGGGAGCCGGAGTTTCCTGTTTCGCCTTGCCTATTTCGTACAGGAATTCCGGCGCAAAGTCGGCTCCGTTGGGCCATTCAATAGTGCGGGTCCACTTGTTGACTTTGACCTGGCGGAACAGGTTTTTGTCTCTCAAAGGTTCAAACACCTCGCCGTATAGCTCATCCTGCAAGTCCACCTCCTTTGCCATCCCGTTATTGAATTTCAAGCGCAACCTATACCCACCCAGATACTCTACGTCGGTTACGTGCAAAAACATAACTACCCTATCTCCACAATCACTTCCTGGCCTTGATATCGGGCGTGGAAATGCGGAGGCAGGTGATCTTTGTAGTGGATAAAGACGACAATCCCGTAAAATCTGCTAATTTCCGGCATGATGTGTGCCTTCCCGAAAACTGCAAGCCGCCCACGAATCGGGTACAAACCTCCCCTCGTGTTCGGCGCGGCTACACAGCCCACACCGTACGCCGGGCCGTGGGGCCGGTGTGGGCCACCGTAAGCTTCCAAATCTGCCCAAGCGGAGGCTTGCACCACGCCGCTTTCATGTTTCCGTCGGGGTTTTCATCCCCGGCGATGCGCCGAATCAACGCCAAAGGCCCGCAAGGGGCGACTTGCACTTTGCCCGGCGGACGTTCAGCTCAGCGGGCTGGTGCTGACCCGCAGCTCCTGGCCCAGGCGGGCCAGCAGGTCGGCCCACTCTTCAATGGTCAGCCCGCGGCAGTCCGGCCCACCGGCCAGCTCCACCAGGTCGCGCAGCAGGCGGTCGTCATCGGGGGAAAGGCCCCCGGCGGCCAGCGTCTCTTGCGCCCATGCGACCAGCTGCGTCAGGGTGATCTCCCGCCGCAGGTAGCGGTTGATCTGACGCAGGATGGCCCCGCGCATGAGGACCTCTTTGTAAAGGTGCTCTTTGAGTACGCCGACGAAGGGCAGGTTGCGGTAGCCTTCGGCAAAGTCCAGGCCGTAACCCACGACGAATTTATCGGGAATTTCAAACCCGACATAATCCACGGTGATGGGGACCTGGCGGCGGTCCGGCTTGTCCAGCAAGGCGCAGATGCGCAGGCTGGCCGGTTGGCGGGTGCGGAGGTTTTCCATCAGGTAGGCCAATGTCTTGCCCGTGTCCACGATGTCCTCAACGACGAGGACGTGCTTGCCGGCAATGTCGGTCTCCAGGTCCATGACCAGGCGCACCGCACCGCTATCGGTGCTCATGCCGTAGCTGGAAATGCCGATGAAATCCAATCGGATGGGAATGGTGATGGCCCGCATCAGGTCGGAAAGAAAGACGATGGCCCCCCGCAGCAAGCCGACCAGTAGAATTTCCCGCCCTGCATAGTCATCCGAAATGCGTTTCCCCAACTCGGCTACTTTGGCCCGGATCGCCTCCTCCGAGACCAAAACCTCGGCGATGTCATTTGACAGATCCATTTTCGCTCCCAGGGTACTATGAAGCCAGGCCCCAGAACTCCAGGCAGCCTGCCGTCCGTTCCGTAAGATGGTTCAAGTATATGCCAAAAAAAAGCGATTGTCAAAGTGGAAGCGTCCGGCAAGGAGGAGGCTAAAAGGGCAACCCGTATTTGGCCGTCAGATAAGCCCGTAGCAGGTCCATGGCCGTCACCTGGAGGATGGCTAATGCGCTGCCGATGACCAGCACCGGCAGGGCCTGGAGCCACGTCCGGGCGTATCCTTCCCGGCCCAGCACCAGGGCGGCGATCATGGAATTGATGATGACCAGCATG
>CAZQKE010000034.1:0-63583 GCA_964593865.1 uncultured Anaerolineaceae bacterium
CCGCCGCCCGACGGTTGGGTGCCTTACACCGTCCGGCCCGGCGAAACCCTGACCATCCTGGCCTGGCGGTTTTGGACGACCGAATATGCCCTGATGCAGGGAAATTGCCTTTCCGGTCGCGTCATCCAGGCCGGGCAGGTTCTCTACGTGCCCAACGTCACGCCTCGGCCCCCCTGTGGCCGCCCGCCGGGCTGGGTTCCTTACATCGTCCGGAGAGGAGACACCCTCTACGGCATCGCCTCCCGCTACGGCATCACCGTCACAACCCTGAAGCAGGCCAACTGCCTGAGCAACGATACCATCATCGTCGGCGCGACCCTGTGGGTTCCCTACTACCGGCCGCAACCCACCCGCCGGCCCACGGCCACCCGGCCCCCGGCGACCTTGACGCCGACCGCGACCCCGCTTCTGACGCCGACGCTGACCATCACCGCCAGCGTCACCGCCGAGCCGACCGAAACGGCCACACCCGGAACGCCGACGCCAACGCCGACACCGACGGAAACCGCTACGCCCGGTGGCCCGACCGTGACGCCTACGGCAACCGTAGAACCGAGCGGCACGCCGACGCCGACCGCTACCCCATCTGCCACACCGACGGCTACCCCGACGCCCACGGCCACCCCCACGCCGAGCGACACACCCCTCCCGCCGAGCGATACCCCCCTGCCGACCGATACATCACCCCCGCCGACGGCTACCCCCTGAGTCGTCCGGCTATGACCTCGGTGGAGTTGGCATGAGTCTATTCGATTGGTTCCTCGTCGGCCATTTGGTGGGGGATTTTGTGCTGCAGAGCGACAAAATGGCCTCCTGCAAACCCCAAGAGAGTTGCTGGTTGTTGCGGCATGTGGCCGTCTACATGATCGCCATGACCGTCATCCTGGTTGCCTACACCGCGACCCATCCCTTGCCCCCGGCGTTGGCGGTGCTGGCCTGGCTCTTCATCCTGACGACCCACATCCTGTTGGACCGGCGATACATCGTTCGGTGGTGGATGAGCCTCATCGGCCAATCCTCCCGGCAACCGTGGTTGCAGATCGTCGTGGACCAGGTCTTCCACCTGATCACCTTGGCCATCGTCGCCCAGGTGTTGGATTGGGCCGTCGGGCAAGGAGGCGGCCCATGAACCATCGGCTTCGCTTGCTGCCGGTGGCCTTGCTGCCCTGGCTGGCGGCTTTGCTGGTGGGCTGCCGGTTCCCCGTCCTCCGTCCCACGCCGACGCCGGTTCCCACACCCCAACTCAACCTGCCCCCCGCCGACGAGACCGCCTTTGCCTTCCTGCAGGCCTGGCAACGGGGTGACTACCCGACCATGTACGGCCTCCTTTCCTACGATGCCCAAGATGCCTACGATGAGGAAGCCTTCACCGCCGCCTACCGCAACGTGGTGGAGGAAGCGACCATCCTGCGTGTGACGCCCCGCATCCTGTCCTCCTACCAGCCCGACACCCATGCCGAAGTGACCTTTGCCGTTGCCTTCCACACCGCCCTGGTCGGCGATTTTGAGGTCCAAAACCTGATGCCCCTCACCTACGAAGCCGGAGAATGGGGGGTGGATTGGTCCCCGGCCCTCATCCTGCCCCAGCTGAGCGAGGAAACCTTTGTCCGCCTGACGCCCCGTTCCCCTTCGCGGGGCAACATCTACGACCGCAACGGCCTGGGGTTGGCTACCCAGGGTGCGTTGGTAGAGATCGGCGTCATCCCCGGACGGATAGAGGACGAAGCGGCCTTGCTCTCCCAACTCGGCGCGATCCTGGGCAAATCCCCGGAGGAGTTGCGGTCGCTCTATGCCGAAGCGCAGCCCGATTGGTACGTCCCCCTGGGCCGCATCGGCGCGGAGGCGGGGCAGCTCTACTACGATACCCTCCGCGCCATCCCCGGCGTGGAGATGCGCGAAGCCTGGACGCGGGCCTACAACCCGGACATCATCGCCCCTCACGTCGTCGGCGTCGTCGGCCCCATCCCGGAGGAGGAGGTGGACCTGTGGCGCGAGCAAGGCTACAACGGCGATGAACTGGTCGGGTGGATGGGGTTGGAACGGTGGGGCGAGCCGTACCTGGCCGGGCAGCGGGGCGGCAGGTTGGAGATTGTGACCAGGCAGGGCCAGGTGGTCGCCGTCCTGGCCGACAAACCGGCCCGCGAAAGCAGCAGCCTTTACACCACCTTTGACCGCGAATTCCAAAAAAAGGTGCAGGACATTTTGGGCAGCCGCCTGGGGGCCATCGTCGTCCTGGAGGTCAACACCGGGCGGGTGCTGGCCCTGGCTACCTACCCTCGCTTTGACCCCAACCTTTTTGCCACCGGCATCAGCCCCTGGGATTGGCAAAGCCTACAATCCGATTGGCGGCGGCCCCTGGTCAACCGGGCCACCCAGGGAACCTACCCGCCGGGCAGCGTCTTCAAAATCGTGACCATGGCCGCCGGGATGGAGGCCGGTGGTCTGAGCGCATCCAGCACCTTCCTCTGCCGCGGCGTGTGGACCGGCCTGGGGCCGGAGTGGCCCAAGACCTGTTGGCTGCGGAGCGGCCACGGCAACATCTCCCTGGAAAAAGCCCTGACCGTCTCCTGTGACATCACCTTTTACCAGGTGGGCCTCATGCTCAACGGCGTGGACGAAAACCTGCTGCCCGATTACGCCCGCCGCTGCGGCTTTGGCGCGCCAACCGGCATAGAGATTGAGGAGGAAGCGGGGCTGGTCCCCGACCCGGCCTGGAAGATCCAGGCCAAAGGGGAAGGCTGGGCGCCGGGCGACACCGTCAACATGGCCATCGGCCAGGGGGAATTGCTGGTCACGCCCTTGCAGGTGGCCAACCTGCTGGCCGCCGTAGGCAACGGCGGGACCCTCTACCGGCCCCAAGTGGTGGAAATGATCGCCTCCGATCCCAACGAACCGGAGTGGACCTTCCGGCCGGTGGAGTTGGCCCGGCTGCTCATCGGCGAGGAGCACCTGGCCGTCATCCGGGACAGCCTCTACAAGGTGACGGCGGCGTCCTACGGCACGGCCTATCGGGCCTTTGAGGGCTTTGCCCTCACCGCCGCAGGCAAAACGGGGACCGCCGAGAGCGGCCAGCGTCTGCCCCACGCTTGGTTCGCCGGGTACGTCCCTGCCGAAGATCCGGAAATCGCCATCGCCGTCATCGTTGAGCACGCCGGAGAAGGCTCGGTCTACGCCGCGCCCCTCTTTCGCCGCGTGGCAGAAACCTATTTTCAAATCCGGCCACGGCCGGAGACGACGCCCACCCCTACTCCATAACCGAGCAAGGAGGTTTGAACGATGTCTACCGCAACCGCCCCCGGCAAAGTCATCCTTTTCGGCGAACACGCCGTTGTCTACGGACAACCGGCTATTGCCGTGCCCGTCGGCGAGGTCCAGGCCCGGGCTACCGTTGAACCGGCGGATGCGGGACAGGGGGTTGTGTTGATCGCCGCCGACCTGGAACGGCGCATTGTCGTCCGCCAGGCCCCGGACGACGACCCTCTGGCCCACATCGTCCGTCTCACCCTGGAGCGAATGGGCAAGCCCCCCGACCCCGATCTGACCATTACCGTCACATCAAGCGTGCCGATAGCGCGGGGCATGGGCAGCGGAGCGGCGGTGTCGACGGCTATCGTCCGTGCGCTGGCCCGTCATTTCCGCTTTTGGCTGGCAGCGCGGGAGGTTTCGGAGTTGGTGTACCAGACGGAAGTGCTGTATCACGGCACGCCTTCGGGCATTGACAACACGGTGATCGCCTTTGAAAAACCGGTCTATTTCATCAAAGAGGTAGGGTGGGAGATCTTTTGGGTGGGCAAGCCCTTCCTCTTGATCGTGGCCGATACCGGCGTTGTCAGCTCCACCCGCGAGGTGGTCGGCGATCTGCGCCGCCGCTTTGAAACCGAACCGGACCGCTATTCCCCTCTCTTTGCGGAGGTGGGGCGGCTCGTCACCGCCGCCCGCGTTGCCATAGAGCAGGGCGACCTGCCCTCCATGGGGGAGCTGATGGACCGCAACCACCGTCTCCTGCAAGAGATGGGGGTCAGCAGCCCGGAGTTGGACCGCTTGGTCGGCGCGGCGCGGGAAGGCGGCGCGCTGGGAGCCAAGATGTCCGGGGCCGGCCGGGGTGGCAACATGATCGCCCTGGTGACGGAGGAAAGTCAAAGCCGGGTGGAGATGATGCTGCGCCTGGCCGGGGCCGTTCGCGTGATCGTGACGGAGGTGCGTTGACACGCCGCAGGCCCACCTGCCTGCGCTGCTATTCCTCCGTCGCTTCCTCCTCCTCAAAAGGCGATGGGGCTTCCGGGTTCTGGGCGATGTTCAGTGCTTCCAGGTAGTACTTGTCGGCATAGTAGCTCAGCGCGTTCAAAGCATCGGCGAATTCGCTGAAATCAAGATTCTCGGTGGGAAGCTCCACGGCCAAGCCCACGTCGCCGTCGCTGTCCAGGTAGAATTTGGCCATGTTCATCAGCTCATTGGTGCGCAGCAAATAGCGGTTCAACCGCCACTGACAGACGATGTTGGTCGGCGCGACGACGAAGGGGATGATGAGGAAAAAGATCCAATCCTTCACCAGCCGGACCATGATCTGAAAGGTGTTCACATCGCCGCGAAACCCGGTGCGCCACAGACCTTCCCCGATATAGTCTGCGCCCCAACCGTAACGTTCAAAGTATGCATCAATGGTCTCTGGGTTCATTGTCTTTCCTTTCTTGTGTCTTTTTGTTGGATTCATCGGATAAGCAATACCGCCAAAGCAGCCGCTTGAGCGCGCGCTCCATCCGAGGAGGGCGGGGCGCCCGCTCGCGGCGGGTGACGATGAGACGCACGATCTCGGCCCGACGATCTTCTCCTTCCATAGGCATCACCGTAGCGACAATGCACTACCACCTGTGAAACGGTGCACGGACCACCCGTTTCTGTGCCGCTTTGGGCGAAAGGCGGGGCAAAGGCATCCCCCGACGGCTCATTGCCTGCAACAACATCGTCTCCAACGCTTCCTGCTCCTCGTTGAGGATGATGGCCAGTTCATCGGCGCGGCTGAGGGCGTAAGGATAGCCGTTGTTAAGGCAGCACTGATCGTAGACAAGGGCATGGACCAGGTGCAGCTGCTCCTCGTTACAGGCAACCCATTCGGGGATCTCAATGCGGGCCGGTTCGGCCTCGCCCTCCGGACGGTCTCCGGGTGGTGTGGTGTTCAGGTAGAAAAAGTACACCCTCAGACCTCCCTTTTCTTCCACAAACAAGGCCGACCGCTCCCCCGGTTTTAGGTCTCCCCAGAGATGGGTGTCGGTCAACCCCCGAAAGGGAGAGGGCAAAACCTCCCCTTGTGGCGCGTTGTGCGACAGGGAGGATGACGCGCCGTTGCGGGCGACCTCTTCCTGTTGCGCCAGGTCCAAAAGGTGGACCACGCCGGCCCGCCGCGAACGGCTGACCACCCCCGCCAGGGCTGCCCCTGCCCGTCGGAGCCGTTCCAGCTGCGCCGCATAGCGTTGTTGCAACGCTTTCTGTTCTCCTAGAGGGATGGCCCCCGCCCAGGCCCGCAGGCCGATGGTGCTATCCAGCAGGGCGATCACCCCCGCGCCCACCGTCCCGTCTGCCGCCACCGCCTCCGCCAGATCGGCCAGTTTCGTCAGTTCGGCCACATCACGCCGAGCGTTGAGCTGCTCCCTTGTCAGAGGATTGCCTTGCCCGTCGGCTGCATAGGCCACCGTCGGATCCGAGGATGCCTGGGGAGCTTGGCCGCTGCCGTGGCGGTAGATCAGGCTGCCGATGTTGATCAGATAGTAGAGCGCCCAGCCGTGGGCGTCGGGGTAGATCTGCGAACCGTCGGCGGCCAGGATGGTGGCCCGCTCCGGCGGCTTCGGCGCGGCAAACACCGCGTCCAACGGCTCCTCGGTCGGCACGGCGCAGTCGGCATCCCGGCCCGCCGGAGATTCGGCCAGGGCACGCAGCCGCTCTCCTTCATGGGCATAGCGTGACCGCAACGCCCGCAGGGCAGGAAGGGCCTGCCGCTGCCGGCCCGCCCGCTCGGCCAGCTGCCGTCCCAACATCTCCACCTGCTCTGCGATCTCGGCTAGGTTCAGCGTCATCGTCCCCGTCTATCGTTCACCAGCGGGCCGTCGCCCGGCGGATCATGCGGCCCAGATCGGCGAACACGGTCTCTATCTGTTTTTCGGAAAACGGCCCTTCCAGAAGCGGCTTGATGTTGGCCGCAAACTCGGCGGGATGCCGACCGACGGTCTCCTCATCGGCAAACCGTTCGGCCAAGATCGGCCACTGTTCGCTCATGGCCTGAACGCTGCCCGGCAGGATGAAATAGAGAGGGGCAAGGTAGGCACTGTGCATTTGCTGTTCCCGGTAAAGGCTGTGCACGCTTTGGCGAATGGCTTTCAGCCCGCCGTCGATGCCCCGCAACAGGCCGATGAACCCGCTCACCGCCGCCAACCCTTCGTGGTACTCGTCGGTCTGGATGTTCAGTGTGATCATTTCCTCCAAGGCTGCGTTCAGCTCCGGATCGGGGCCGGGCATCGGCTCCTTCAGGTTGTCCAGCACGTAGCGGACGGCGCGGCGCAAGGCCAACGCTTCACGGGAGGCTTTGTCGTCCAGCCGGTCCAATTCGGCCTGCAGACGGGCGACGGCAACGCTTTCCAGCCGCCATCGTTCCTGGAGTTCGGCTTGTTTCTTTTCAACCTGTTCGCGTTCGCGTTCCCACTCGCGGCGCACCTTGTACAGTTCCTCGTTGATCGCTTCCAGGCGACCGATGATGCGTTGCCGCTCTCGGTCGGCTTTGGTGATGGTGAGAAAGTGCCATACCACACCCAACCCCCGCGATTTTTCCCCGATCTCCGCGTTCAACGCGGCCAGCCGGGCTTCCAACCGCGCCTTTGCCCCTTTCAGTTCCTCCTCCCTCTCGTTCAGCCGGGGGTTGAGTTTGCGCAAGGTGGCCATCTGCTCCTGAGCCTTGCGCAGGAGATCGTCGGCCGCCTCTCGGCGGGCAGGCAAGTACTCGTCACGGATCCTTTTCCGGCGTTCGTGGATGCGCTGCCGTTCTACCTCTACCCTTTCCTCAATGGCCGCCCGTAGCCGAGGGTGCAGGGCGTCCGGCCGGGCGGCTACCTGCTCGCCGAGACGTGCCAGCGTGGCGTCATGCCGGGCTTTGAATTCGTCGTAGCGGGCGTTGAAGGCGACCTGAATCTCGTCCAATTGCTCAATGAGAGCGTGGACCCACCGGCGTTGTTCGTCCAGGTATTGCAGTAGCCGTTCGGCTTTCATACGTCTTTTCCTTTGCGCCTTTGCGGTTCAAACCCCCGGAACCGCCAAAGCGGGCCATCCACAAAGCGGACGCGAATACACGAACGCACGAATGCGCCCGGCCCGGTGGCGCAAGTTTCCAACTTGCGCAGAGAAAATCGCGGTTGGAACCGCCAAGACGCCACGGGCGCGAAGGTTTTCTTACTTTTTCCTTTGCGCCCTTTGCGCCTTCGCGGTTCAAACCCCCGGAACCGCCAAAGCGGGCCGTCCACAAAGCGGACGCGAATACACGAACGCACGAATACGCCCGGCCACAGGCCCGAAGGGAGCGACTTGAGTCGCCGCTTGCTCCGAAAAACTCCCCCTGCGTCGGGAGTGCTCCGCACGGGAAAGTCGGGGTCCGCCCACGAGAGGGCCTGTGGCCCCGTCCTCCGACCTTGTGCCAAGCCGGTGCCCCGCGCAACGCCGCCCGGCGCGAACCCGAAGCGCGCGTGCTTGCCTTCCCGTCCGGCTATTCTTCCAAAGCTTCAAAATGGCGGACGGTGATCACCAGGTCGTCGTCGGTGGCCCGGACGTTATCACCGGCCAACGTCAAAGGATAGCCCAGCGCGGGGTCAAATGTCAAAGTAACCGCCATCTCCTTGTTACCGCGTTGCGCCTCCAGGGCGTGTGCCGTTGCGAACAGCCCTTCTACCGTCCACCGCCGAGCCTCCTCCGGTGGGATGGTGACCGGCTTACCGACGATGCCGTCGACGTACAGATAGCAATCCTGGGCCGGGCCGGGACGGGCGGTGACGGTTGCGCTCACCACGCGGCCTCCGCGCACCTCCACCTCGGCGTCGTAAAGACACCAGATGCTGTGGACCTCCCGGACCTGGATGCGGTAGTCGCCGATGTCTGCGGCCTGCCATCGTCGCTCTGCTTCGGCGACGGGTGAAGCCCCACAGGCGATCAAGCCCAACGCCAAGAGGGTGAGGACGGCAGCATGTAAGAGTTTCATCTTTCCCCCTTGCGGAGCCGCAGAACGCGCCGAGAAAAGGGGCGGGACTCCGTCCTGCGGTCAAGCCGGTGCCGGGAAGGCAAGGGCACTTGGCTACCGGATGCCCACCCCCTTTGTTCGCCCCAGCCAGCGGCGTTTGGCCTGCCACACCCAACGGGCCGGGGCCGATGTAGGCCGTAGGTGGGGCAGCAGCTCATCAAAGTTCCCCCGTTCATCCCAGTAGAGAGGACAGGCCCCGCAGCATAGGGCGGCGAGTTCGCACCCGCGGCAGCCGGGCGGCAAAAACTCCTTGTTCCGCCAATAGCGGGCCGCCCGCTTGTTCCATACCTCTTCGAACGGCTCGCGGAGCAGGTTGCCCACCCCCTGTTCGAAGCTGGAACAGGGCAACACGCTGCCGTCGGGGGCAACGCTGAGGAGGCCGTCGGCGGCGGAGCAGGATTGGCTCCCCAAGCCGTGGGCCACCGGGTTGAAAAGGCACAAAGGCACGGGCGAATACCAGACGAATTTCATCCCGTGCCTGTTGGCCCGCTCTTTCAGCGGTACGACCAGGTCGCCGATCTCGCGGTAGCCGATCTCCATCTTGCCCACGGCGTCGCCGGTGCGGATGACCATGTTCATACTCAGGTAAGGTTGCCCCATTTCGGCCAAAAAGTCTACCAACGCCGGCAGGTGGTCGCGGTTGAGGTTGTTGATGGTCGTGTTGGTGTGGACGTGGACGCCTGCCGCCTTCAGGTTGTGGATGCCCCGAACCGTCCGTTGCCATGCGCCGGGGCGGCCCACGATGGCATCGTGGACCTGCGGGTCGGCGGCTTCTAAGCTGACCTGGGCCGAATCGAGACCGGCGGCGGCCAGGGTCTCGGCGTATTCCGGGTCACCGCAGCGGACGCCGTTGGTGATCAGGTTGGTCCGCAGCCGCCGCGATTTGGCATAAGCGATCAGCTCCGCCAGGTCGGAGCGCAGGGTTGGTTCGCCGCCGGTGAAGGAGACGGTTGGCACACGGGCGTCGTCTACAATGATGTCCAGGATGCGCTTGACCTCCTCTGTGCTCATCTCCGGGACCTGGCGGCCCCGTTCCGGCGCGCCGGCGTAACAGAAGGTGCAGCGGTTCTGGCAACGGTAAGTCAGGGCGATCTCGGAAAGGACCGGCAGCTCGCGGAAATGGCTGCCAAAGGGCGTCTTGCGCACCGCCGGGGCCGCTCCTTCCCGCTCCTGGAGCACCAGCGACAGGGAACGGAGGAGTCGGTCCAGGTCGGCTTCCACCTGCGCTTCGGGGACGCCGTAGCGGGCGGCGGTTTGGCGCACCACGGCGGCCACGTCCGGTTCTTCTTGGGCGTAGAGGGCGGCCAGCATCTCGGTCGCGGTGCGGTTTAGGTAATGGATTTTGTTAGGGCGCAGGATGAGAAGCCGGTCTTCCGGGCGGATAAAAACATAGTCCCGTGTGCCGGTGATGAATTCTGTGGCAAAAGCCTGCAGTTTTTCCATTGCCTCGGTCCCTCGCCTCCCACCGCCCCCGGCGTCGGCTTTTTCTTGCAGTGCAGTATACCACGGCGGCAAGACGGTGTCAACATGCACCGAATTCCGGCACAGGGTACATGCACTCATCATCCCCGTAGGCGAAAATCACCGTCTTGAATTCAGCCCCTGCTGTGTGCGGTCCTCCGAATCCTAAAATGCACTCGGTTGGCTCTGACAACGATCTATGGTATAATGCCTGCCATGAACGAAAAGATGCAGCAATACCCGGCGGCCAAGCTCCTGCTGGTGGACGATGACGTTGACACGATACAGATGCTCAGCCACCTGCTGCATCGGGCCGGCTATGAAATCCAGATCGCCTACAGCGGGCAGGAGGCCTTGCGGCGGGCGTTTTCCTTCCAGCCCGACCTGATCATCCTGGATGTCGTGATGCCGGAGATGAACGGCTGGGAGACCTTGCAGCGCATTCGGGAGTTTTCCGATGTGCCGGTCATCATGCTGACCGGCATGGAAAAAGAAGTAGATAAGGTCCGCGGTTTGGACCTGGGGGCCGATGACTATTTGACCAAACCTTGTGGCGTGGAAGAACTCAAAGCCCGCATCCGGGCTACTTTGCGGCGGACGCGCGACGTTGCCAAACAGCAGGTCCTGGCCTTTGCCGACGGTCAGTTGGTGATCAATCCGGCGAACCGGCAGGTGGTGGTGCGCGGCCAAGAAGTTGCTCTCTCCCCCACCGAGTATAAAATCTTGCTCTTCCTGGCCCGCAATGCAGGCCAGATCTTATCCCCCCGTCAAATCCTGCGTCATATCTGGGGAGGGGATTATGACGACAGTGTCAAAAATGTCAAAGTCTATATCTGGAGCTTGCGACGCAAAATCGAGGAGAATCCAAAAGAACCAAGATATATCCTGACTCGGCGTGGCGCAGGGTACTACATGCCTCGTCCCTAGTTGGAGGGTCCGGATTCCGTGCTCGGAGCAGGCCGCAGTGCCGTTCGGTCCGTTGAACCGCGGTCCGGCAAGGGTGGTCCGGGATCTGCCGAATCTAAACCGATCCTTGACCGACCTTTGACCGAGTCTTGACCTTACCGTGGTATCATATTCCTGGGGCGTGAAGGCATGGAAGCTGGATGGAGATGCAATTGAGCACCATTCTTATCCTGGGCGCCGAGTTGATTTCTGCCGATCTATCCCACGCTTTGAGCCGGGATGGGTATCGGGTCTGGGTCGCGATGAGCGGTGCAGAAGCATTGGATCGCTGCCGTACCGCCCGCCCCGATCTGCTCATTGTGGATATTCCCCCCCTGGAGGCGAAAAAACGAACGGCCATGCGTCTGATCCGCGAAGCATTCCCCATCCCTATCATCGCCCTGGGCAGCGCAGAGGTTGCGGTCGAGAGCTTGGATACCGGAGCAGCCCATTTCATCACCAAGCCGGTTGCCGTGGATGAGGTCCGGGCGCGGGTTCGCGCTTTGCTCCGCCGTGCCGGGGGCAACCCCGGTCTTTCTCCGTAAGTGGGAACGAACAGGAAAAGGAGGAGGGTCATGGAAGACATCTCGTATATTCCGGTGGATGTCGTCGAGCGATTCATGCGGGACGTGTTCGAGAAATTGGGCACGCCGCCGGAAGATGCCCGCATCTGCGCTCAGGTGCTCATCACCGCCGACTTGCGGGGCATCGAATCCCACGGCGTGGGGCGGCTCAAATACTACTATGACCGCATTGTGTCCGGCCAGCACCGCACCAAGACCGAGATCAAGGTCATCAAAGAGACCGAAACGACGGCGGTGCTGGACGGGGGGCACGGTATGGGCCACGTCATCGCCTACCGAGCCATGCGCTTGGCCATGGATAAAGCCAAGCGTTACGGTCTGGGTGCGGTCGCGGTCCGCAACGGGACCCACTTTGGCATTGCCGGATACTATCCTCTCATGGCCGCCCAGGAGGGGATGATGGGCCTCTGCGTGACCAACGCCCGCCCGGCCATCGCCCCCACCTTCGGCACGGAGCCGATGCTGGGGACCAACCCCATCGCCTTTGCTGCGCCCTCGGATATGGAGTTTCCCTTTTGTTTCGATGGGGCCACTTCCATCACCCAGCGGGGCAAGATTGAGGTTGCCGCCCGCGCCGAAAAACCGGTTCCCGAAGGCTGGGTGATCGACCCGCAGGGCCGCCCCTTGACCGACCCCGACCAGATTCTGGCCGACCTGGGCCGGGCGGCAGCGGCTCTGTTGCCTCTGGGTGGCGCCGGGGAGTTATTCGCCGGGTACAAAGGCTACGACCTGGCTACCCTGGTTGAAATCCTGTCCGCCTCCCTGAGCGGCGGTGTCTTTATGAAGGACCTGTTGGGCTTTGCCCCCGATGGCTCCAAACGGCCCTTCATGTTGGGTCACTTTTTCTTGGCTATAGATATTGAACACTTTATCCCTCTGGAGCTTTCCAAACAGATCACCGGTGGGATCATGCGGGCCTTGCAGGCTTCCCGCAAGGAGCCGGGGCAATCCCGCATCTATGTCGCCGGGGAAAAGGAATGGGAAAAGGAAAAGATCGTCCGCCGCCGAGGGGTTCCGGTCAACCGCAACCTGCGCCGCGAGCTGCAATTCATGCGCGATGAGCTGCACATAGAAGGCTATGAGGCGTATTTCTAGTTGACCATGACGGACTCGCCTGAAAAAAGGTCTTGATCCAGGGGCTTTGCACCACAGAGGCGCGGAGTCCGCGGAGAAACAGCAAAATTTATACGATTTCTCTCTGTGCTCTCGGCGTCTCCGTGGTGGAACCGGAGTTTTTTCAGTAGAGTCATGACGCTGTTACCGAAAAAGTTGCTGCTTTTACTCCTGTTGGCCGCGGGCCTGGCAGGTTGCGGGCCGGGCGGTGCACTGCCTACCCCCACGCCGACCATCATCTACGATTATAGCGGCCCCGGCCCGACGCCCACCCCCTGGCTTGTCGTCCAGGAGGAGCCGGGCGGCAACGGTCACCCCACCCTGGCCGACTTTTGGGCGGGCCGGGCCGAATTCGTGGTGGAGGTGGAGGATACCGGCTTGCCCAGGGGTGAATCGGATACTATCGTCATGGGCAACGGTGAACTGTGGTCCTACCTCCACGCCAGCGACCGCTCCGCCGGGGCGGTTGACCGCTGCGGTGACCCGGTAGAGTTCCCCGGCTGTACCGTCATCTACAAAAGCACCGACGGCGGCTACACCTTCCACCACGACGACCCGCCGGTGTGCCTCTTTGAATGCCGCCGCTGCCCCTGCGACCCGGAAAAGGACCACATCGTTCAGCAGCAATACCCCCGCGTCCACTATGACGGCGAAACGATGGTCCTGGTCTACGAGTACTTGGGCCGGGTGATGCTGCGCCGCTCGGAGGATGGTGTGCACTGGAGCAAACCCCGGCGGGTGGATGAAACCGGCATCTGGAAGCTTTGGCTGGCCGACTGCCCGGCGGCGGAGCGCATCGGCCCCCACCCCTTTGTGCGCTACGATTACGAATGCCTGGCCGGGGGACCGCCGGGCGTGTACATTGAGGATGGGACCGTCTATGTTTTTGTGGCCGTGGGCCAGAATCCGGGCGGCATGGGCTGTTACTATGGCCCGGTGAAGGGCAATGCCAAACGGTTCAAACGCTGTGCGCACAACCCCCTCTTTCGCGGCGCGGAGGAATACGGCCCTTTGGAGGAAAAAGGCCCCCAGACCAACCCCTATTTTGACTTTCGGACCATCAGCTCGGCAGACGTGATCAAGATCGGCGAACGGTACTACATGCTCTACGAAGGGGTGCGCGGACCGGGGCGCGGCGACCCCGGCGACAGTCAATTCGGCCTGGGGCTGGCCCGCAGCCTGACCGACCGCATTGACGGCCCCTGGGAAAAGTTCCCCGGCAACCCGATCCTGGTGGACCTGCCGGGCAACATCGGCCTGGGCCACGCAGACCTGGTGATTATCCAGGGGCAGACCATCCTTTATACCGCCCTGGAACGGGACAAACGCAGCCGGTTGGCGTTGGTGTGGAAATAGTTGACCCCAGAGGGGAATTGGTTTATCATTGCCCGTGGGCTGCGGGGCGGTGTGCTGCCATACGTGCCGGGGGACTTTCGCCCGGAAGGCCGAGTTTCAGAGTGGGCCGGGGCAGGTGCAAGTTCTTTCCCTGCCGGTCAAATCGCCCAAAGCGGCAAAGCCGGAGCAGGAACCGGGGTGACAACTTCTGATGGGCCGAGCGATCATGTGGAATGAGGAGACCCGACAATCTTCGGAGAGACAACATCACCGGGAGTTCATCCTGCTCCTGATGTCATTTCTGGCCTTCCGCTTGATGGCCTTGCTGTTGGTTCGGCCCGGTGGCTATATCACCACGTTGTCCGATTTCACCTTCTACCGTTTGTTGGCCTCTTATGCCTCTCAAGGTTTTTACCCTTCGGTCCACTACTGGATGGAGTATCAGCCCCTCTTTCCCTGGATTCCGGTGGGTATCTATCGGTTGAGCTTATGGTTGCCCAATTGGGGCACACCCGGTTTCTGGTTCAACCTTTTGCTGGGCTTTTTCTTCCTCCTGGCCGAGACGGCCAATCTGGTTCTCATCTACCTGATTGCCCGTCGGCTGTACCGCCCGGAGGTCGCCTTACGTATCGGTTGGGTGTACAGCCTCCTCTTCGTGCCGCTGCTGGTCATGCTCGGTTGGTTTGACGTATTTGCCCTGACCTTCTTGCTCTTGGCCCTCTATCTGATCCTGATCCGGCGCAACCGAGTCGGCAGCGTTGTCGCCGGGGTGGGGTTCCTGGTCAAACTGTTGCCCATCGTCGTTGTTCCCGTTGCCTTTTGGCGCGAACCGACGTGGAAGCGGCGGGCGGTGTTGATCGTTGTGACCCTGGTCACCGTCGGCCTTGTTGCCCTGCCTTTTGCCTTGCTCAATCCCCGGCTCTTTGCCCTGTCATGGACCATCAACCTCAAGCGTAGCTCCTGGGAAACGATCTGGGCGGTCTTGGAGGGGTTTTACGGTTACGGTCTGGCCGGGGGAGGAAACCGCTTTGATCCGGCTCAGGCCGGAGCGTTGCAGCATCCCGCTACCTTGCCTTGGGGCCTCATCTCGGTCGGTTTTGCCCTGCTCTACTTGGTCTTGTGGGTGGCCGCCGGGGAAAAACTCGGCGAATCGCGGCGGGCAGTGGCCTTTACCGGCCTGACGGTCAACTTGCTGACCCTCTATTTCAAAGGCTACAGCCCTCAGTTTCTGGTTTGGTTGTTGCCTTTTGTCATCCTGTTGCTGCCGGGGTTGCGGGGGGTGGCCTATGCCGTTCTCCTCAGTGCGGTCAACATTGTGGAAAGCCCCATCTACTTCACCCTCTTGCCCGATCAATCCTGGTTGTTGATCGGTGTCGTGTTGGCCCGAAGCGGCCTTCTCATCCTGCTGGCGATTGAATACGGCTTGATGGCTCTGCATCGGCCCCTACCCGCCCTTTGGAGCCGCCGCTTGTGCCTGGGGGCTATCGGGGTGCTGGTGACCGCAGCTCTCTTGGCCGTGCCACGGGCGTACGACGCCTTCTACCAAAACCGCCTATCCGTCAGCCCTTATCGGCCTTTGATCGAGACGCTGACCGCCGAAGCCACGCCTCACGCTCGCGTCATCATCGGCGGTGATGAACCTGCCGACGCCCAGGGGGTCTATGATGCCGTCTATCCCTTTCTCCGTCGCCGCTTTGATGTAACCTCGGTGCAAACCGATTGGTGGTTTCCGGCTTGGCAACCCCGGCTGGAAAGGGCCGTCGCCGGTTACGACCAGGTCTGGCTCTATGCCCCGAAGGATTCGCCTCTCCACACATGGCTGGCCGAACGCTATCGGCCCGTCGCCCGCTACGAGATCAATGGGTGGCTTCTCACCGGGTGGGATACCGGAAGATGAACCTCGGTAGGCTTCGGATTAGTCCCGTCGGACCGTCCGGCGGGCCGGATGTGGACTCCGATTCGCGCCGGGTGCGGAATCCCGACACGCGGTTCGCCTTGGCCTTGTTTGCCTTCCTCTTTAGCATCTATCTTCTGACCTTCAGCGGCCACTACCATTCCAGCGACGAGATGTCTATGCTGGCCGTCAGCGATAGCCTGGCCCGGCGCGGCACGCTGGACATCAACCTCTACCGCTGGCTGGGCCTGCAGCAGGGGAAATTCGGACCCGACGGCAACCTCTATTCCCACAAGGGGATCGGCACTTCGCTGGCGGCTCTGCCTTTGACTTGGCTGGCCCTACACCATGCACGCCTGGGCAACGTGCAGACCGCTTTGCTGACCATGTCCCTGGTCACGGCCCTGACCGGCGCGCTCCTCTTTCTCCTGGTGCGGCGGCTCGGTTTTGGTCCTGCTGTGGCGGTCGGTGTGTCCTTGCTTTACGGCTTGGCGACGATGGCTTGGGTGTATGCCCGTTACCTGTTTAGCGAATCGCTGACCGGCCTCACCTTGCTGACCGCCGCCTACCTGTTGTTGGGCTACCGCCGATCGGGCCGGGAACGCGATCTGTTCTTGGGCGGTCTGTGCCTGGGCATCACCTTGTTGACCCGCCTCAACGATGCTTTGCTCGTGCCTCTTTTTGCCCTTTTGCTGTTGGCCTATGCCCGGCAGCGGGGTGTTCGTTCCTTGCGGCGGCTCACCGGTTTGCTTGTCCGCTGGGGGTTGCCTGTGTTGATCGCTTTGTTGGGGGTGGGGCTGTACAACCTGTTGCGCTTTGGCGATCCGTTAGATACCGGCTACCTTTTTGGTCGGCGGGAGCAGTTTTCCACCCCTTTGCTTTCCGGGCTGTACGGCTTGACCTTCAGTCCCGGACGCGGTTTGTTCTGGTACAACCCCGTTCTCTTGGTGACCGTGCTCGGCTGGCCCGCCCTGGTCCGTCGCCGCCGCGTGGAGGGGCTGTTTGCCGCCGGGGTCGTGCTTTACTATTTGCTATTTTGGTCCTTGTGGTACCTATGGTGGGGAGGGCATAGTTGGGGGCCGCGCTTTTTGGTAGCCATGTTGCCCTTTGCCGTCCTCCCCCTGGCCCCGGTGCTGGATGCCGTCCGTCACCGGCGGGGGGCAGCTGCCGGGCTGCTTTTGCTCTCCCTGGGCAGCGTTGCCGTGCAATTGTTGGGTGTGGCCGTGGACTTTAACCTTTACTTGGAAGATGTCTACGCCCGCCTGGGCCTTTACCATCCGGCCACTTTGTTCAACCCGGCTTACAGCCCTTTGTTGCGCCAGTGGGCTTATCTCCGCCCGGAGAACCTGGATTTGGCTTGGGCGCGAGGGGGCGTGGTACATTGGGGCGGCCTGGCGGTGGGCTTGGCACTGGTGTTCCTGACCGGCTCGGCGTTGCCGGTAGCATGGCGCGGACGGTGGGGCAGGGGACTGACCGTGGGGTTGCCGACGGCCTTGATCGTCGGTGCGATTGCCCTTTTGCTGTTTTACGCGCCGACGGGGGATGTCGCCCAGGCAGCAGCGTTGTTGACCGCCGTGGAGCGGCCCGGCGAAGGTGCGACCCTCACCGAACCGCTGTGGACCGAGTCGTGGCAAGATTCTTACGACGGCAGGTTGGAAGTTTGGGGCACGGGGCGCAATCCCGATTCGGTGTGGACCATCGGCCCCGGCGGGCCGGAGTGGGCAGCCGCCCGCTTCCGGATGGGGGCGGTGCGCTTGGACTATGGGGGTGACCTTTTTGATCCGGTCCGCTTGCCCTTCCCCCTGTTGACGCCGAGACCGCGCCTGGGCGATGCCGTGGAGCTGGTGGCCGCCCAGGTGGCAGACGAGGGGCAGGCGGGGGAAACGCTCCCCCTGATCTTTTGCTGGCGGGCGTTGACTCCTTTGGCGGAATCTTTTACCTTTTTCGTCCAGGTCATTGACGAACAAGGTGTCAAAGCCGGGCAGATAGACCGCTTGCCCTGCGACGGCGGCTGCCCGACCGACACTTGGCAGCCCGGCGATCTCGTCGGCGAACGGTATGACCTGTTCCTCCGCGCCGACGCCCCGCCGGGCCGCTACCGGCTCATCGTCGGCTTTTACGACCTGCGCACCGGTCGGCATCTCCTTTCCGCCGAGGGGCAACCTTACCTTGTCCTCGGCTCTGTGGAGGTGCGCCGGTGATGGGAAAAGCGTCATAGCCTTGCGCATGGAGGCGGAATGGAGGACATGGAAGATTTTCTCTGGCTGCACCTCAAAGACCTGCCGGCGTTTCGCGCCCTGCTGCGGGCGGTAGAAGCGCGGTTCTATCGGCGGCTGTTGCCCCTGGCCGAGCCGGTGTTGGACGTGGGCTGCGGCGACGGCCATTTTGCTTCTGTGGCCTTTCCGCGCCCTTTGATAGCGGGGTTGGACCCGGCGGCGAAGGCGTTGGAAGAAGCGCGGCAACGGGGAGCATACCGGCTGTCGGTGCAAGCCCTGGGTGACGCTCTGCCCTATGCCGACGGCTTTTTTGCCACCGTGGTTAGCAATTCGGTACTGGAACATATCCCCGATGTGGAAGCGGTGCTATCCGAGATCGGACGGGTGTTGCAACCGGGTGGCCGGTTCATCTTCTGCGTGCCCGGCGATCATTTCACAGAGTTGCTCTTTTTCCCTCAACTGTTCCGCCGCCTGCATCTGGAGGGCATGGCCCGTGTTTACGAACGCTATTTCAACCGCATCTCCCGTCACCATCATTGCGACGGAGAAACGGTTTGGCGGGCACGTCTTGCCGAGGCCGGATTGCAGCTGGATGAGGCGTTTTACTACTTTTCGGCGCGGGCCAACCATGCTTTGGACCTGGGTCATTACTTTGGCGCGCCCAGTTTGATCTGCAAAAAACTCTTTGGTCGTTGGATTTTGGTCCCCCGCCGTTGGAACCTGGCCCTCACCGAAAAGTGGTTGCGGCCCCTCTACGAGGAGCCTTTGCCGCCCGTTGGAGCGTATCTCTTTTTTGTAGCGCACAAACCCCCTACGAGCGAAGGGACGGAGTGATCCCCGGCTTCCCGCCGGAGACGCGGTTCATCCCCCCGGCATTGCGATCTGGACGGTAGTGAGGGGCAGGGCATCGCCGCCGCCGAGCAGGGGCAGGCGTGCGCCCGTCACCGGGTCGTAGAGGCCGACCAGCAGACGGTACACCCCCGGCGGCAGGTCGGCGGGCAGGGGGATGGTGTGGGTGTCGTCCAGTTCGGCGCCGGGCCGCCAAAGCGACGTGGGCCAGCGGCCATCCAGGGGTGGGGCGTCTCCCTGGGCCACGACCTGCTCCCCGTCGTCCGCCGGGACCAGGTGGAGAAAGACGGTATAGTCGGCGTCCGGGTAGCCGTCGGTCGCCCAGCGCAGGGTGACGTTCACCGCTCCCGGCCGGACGGATGCCTTGTAGCCGCGCAGGGTGATGGTCGCACCGGCGGCCCGGAAGGCGGCCTCCAGGGGCGTCAACCCGGCGGTGGGGGCGGTGGGCCAGGCCACGGGCAGGACGGCCAGGCGCAGGCTATCGCCGCCGCCCACCGGCAGCCGCCGCCCGTCGGCAGGGTCGTACCAACCGCTGCGGATGTCGTACAGGCCGGGCGGGGTATCGGCGGGGACGGTCAGGTGGAAGATGTCGCGCACCATCTCGCCTGCCGCCCACTTGCTCGTGGGATAGAGGCCGTCGTGGGGCCGACGGTCGTCCCCGGCCCGGCCCCGGCCGTTTTCATCCACCAAGTGGGCAAAGGCGGTGTAATCGCTCTCCATCGCCCGCTGCGCCTGCCAGACGACGGTCAGGCTGATGGCGTCGCCGGGTTGCACGTCCGGCGGCGCGTGGAGGCTCCAGCCGATCAGGGCCAGGTCGTCGCCAAAGGCGGCGTGCCGCTCGTATTGGAGCGGGTCCGGCGCGTATAGCTCAAATTTGCCCACGCTGCGGGCGTGGCGGTAGTTGCGGTCCAGCTCGGAAAGAAAGGCGCGGGTGAAGCGACGGTAGCGGTCGGGGTCCAGGCGGGTCCCCCGGTCCAGGATGACCAGGGTTCGGCGGCGGCTCCGCAGCTCGCCCAGCTCCCACGATTGATCCCAGCGGCCCGCCGCGGCCAGCTGGCTGTACTCAAAGGCGTGGTAGTCCAACACCTTGCCAAAGGTGACCAGCAGGCCCATATCCTCGGCAAAGAGGGGGTCGGGCGTTGCGGCCATGATGGGCGCCATCGCTTCGTAAGAGGCGCGGGTCAGGGCCATGTAGCGGTTGGCGACGCGGGGCGTGTGCCACATCAGGATCACCTGGGCCAGCACCAGCAGGGGGGCGAGCCATCTGCCCTGCCCACGCTTTCCTTCGTTCGTTGCCGCGCCCGGCCCGGCGCAGAGACGGGCCAAACCCAGCCCCGCGCCCAGGCTCAGGGCGGCCAACGCCTCGAAAAAATAGTTTTCCCAGGCCCCCGCCTTGCCCGCCAACAGGACGCCGAGCAGGGCCAGGGGCAGGTACAGGTCCAAAAGGCGGACGGTCCGGCGGCCCCCGGCCTTTGCGGAGCCGTCCCCAGGCCGGGCCTCCTTCGCACCCCGGCGGCGAAAAAACGGAGCGGCTCTGCCCACCGCGTAGAGGGCGGTCAGCAGGACCAGGGGGGCAAAGGTCCCGAAAAAGTCGGCCTGTTGCTTCCAGAATTCATCCCAGAGAAAAGGGTTGACGTTGGCGACGACCAGGCTCTCCCAGAAGCTCCCGGCGGTGGCGGCGTTGACGGCGACAAAGATGCTGCCGCCCGGCAGGGCGATGGCGGCGGCCAGGATAATGGCCCGGCGGCGGTCCCCGGATGCCCAGAGGTACAGGATGGCCGCCGCCGGGGCAAAGAGGAACGACTGCTTGGCATAGAGGGCGGCGACGAACAGCACGGCGGCCAACAGGACCCGGAGGATCGGGTAAGCTCCGCCCCCCGGCTTGCGGTTTTCAAAAATGACGTACAGCCCGGCCAGGGTCAGGGCCAGGCCGACCAGGTCTACACGAAAGAGGGGCGCCCAGTGGTAGATGTAGGGCGAACCGAGGAAGAGCAGGGCGGCGACCAGGCCCGGCCCCCAACGCCCCGTCTCCCGGCGCAGCCAGGCGACCATGATGGCGGCGACGGCGGCGAGGGCCAGCAGCGTCCAGAGCCGCCCGGCGGCGTAGGTCAGGCCCAGGAGGGGCGTCAGGGCGGCAGTCAGGAGGAAGGTCAGGGGTGGATAGTTGGCGGTGATGTAAGGGTAGCGGCCGATGGGCCGGTAGATGGGCCGCCCGGCCAGCAGTTCGCGGACATAGTGTAGCTGCACGCCTTCGCCATAGTCCAGCTGATAGGGAAAGAGCAGGCCGCGCCCGCCCAGCCAGGCGGTCAGCCCGGCCAGGTAGAGCAGCCCGGCCAGGGCGACGGCCCAGAGGAGCGAGGGTAGCAGGTTGGAACGGGAAAATCGGAGCAAAAAGGTTCCATTCCTGCCCTCCGGTGGGGGATCATGCCCGGCCAGAAGGTGGTTTCCTCCATCGCGGGGCCGCCCGGTGGCCCTCATGCCCACAAGCCCTCCAATCGCATCCGCCCGGCTGCCATTGCCTGCTGTTCCAGAAATTTTTTCATCTCAACCCAAGGGGTGGGATCGATCATTTGGGGCATGGGCGAGTTTTCCGCATCGTCAAAATAAGCCAAGGCGCGGGTCGCGCTGATGGCAAAAGTTCGTGCCTGGGCGTACTTTTGGGCGGCTACTGCAAACAGCCGTTCCAGGGGGACTCGGCGGAGGATAAAGTACAGGTCTACCAGGTCTTTGCGGGTCCCCCGACCGATGATGGCTGCCAGTTTCATCGCTCCGATCTCTTCCACCGTTGCCACCGGCACGGTTCCCAGCAAAAGCGGCGGTTGCACCAAAGGGTACATGGACAGGCGGAAGAAACTGATGCCCACATTGCGCCAGGTAGCCACAAAGGTCGCATCCTGGTCATAGGTGATCGTCAGCGTGGGATCGGCCAGAGTGTCCCGCAACACGGCACGCATATCCGGCCCAACGGCATCCGCAGCAGGCGAAAAGAAATCCAGGTCTACCGAGAAGCGGTGGCCCAGGTGCAGGGCTAATCCTGTGCCCCCGGCCAGGTAGAATTGCCGGATAAAAGGCAGCCGGGCGACCAGATCGAACGCCTGGCGCGTCTCCGCAGTGAGGGCGTTCCAGCAAGGTTGAGTCAATAGGGCCATACCTCCTCCCTGGCCGTGGGGAAAGGTGAGGGCCGCCAGCGCCGGACGTTCAGCAGTTTGCGCCAATAGTTAAAGACGACCGGCGAAAGCATCCGTGCGCCATGTTGCCGCACAAAAGCGGCGATGCGCTCGCGGCCATAGGCGGCAAAGAGCCAACGCACATCCTCCCAGGCCCCGTGTTCCAACGTGCGCTGGATGATCAGGTCAGCGTCCCGCTCCAGCGTCAGGGCAGCGGGATCGTACTCTTGAAATGCAGGCCACAGATTTTTGGGGATCGGCGATTCCCGGTCGGACAACGGACGCCCCTCCTTTCGGCACGGGTGCAATTATAGCACGAGATGGGAGGGGCGGTCAAAATGGGGGGACGGCACACCGGAACGGGGTGTGCAGATCTGCAATCGGATTGCGGATCTGCACGATCTGTGCTATACTGGACGGCGGAAGGAGGTGCACCGTGATTGAGCGGGCGTTGGCTCCCAAATTGACGGCGTTGGCGGCGGGATTCCCGGTGGTCATGCTGACCGGCCCTCGTCAATCGGGCAAGACCACGTTGGTCCGCGCGACCTTTCCCACCTGGCCTTACGTCTCCCTGGAGGAACCGGACATCCGTCAGCTTGCCCTGGAGGACCCGCGCGGCTTTTTGGCGCACCTGGGGGACCGCGCCATCCTGGATGAGGTGCAGCGCACTCCCGACCTGCTTTCCTACATCCAGTCCATTGTGGACGACAACCGGGAGGCCCGTTTCGTCCTGACCGGCTCTTCCAACCTGCTGCTCATGGAAAAGATCGGCCAGACGCTGGCCGGGCGAAGCGCAGTGTTGCACCTGCTGCCCTTTTCCCTGGACGAATTGCGGCGGGGAGGGCATACCTTTGGCCGCTATGAGGAGGCGATCTTTTGGGGGCAATACCCCCGCATTTACGATCGGGGGATCGCGCCCACCGATTTCTACCCGGCCTATATCCAAACCTACGTGGAGCGGGATGTCCGTTTGATCAAAAATATTGCCGATCTTGATGCTTTCATCCGCTTCAGCCGGTTGTGCGCCGGGCGCGTGGGGCAACTGCTCAACTATGCCGGCCTGGCCAATGATGCCGGGATCAGTCCCAACACGGCCAGAGCCTGGCTCTCAATCTTGGAAGCTTGCTATGTGGTCTACCGGTTGCCCCCTCATCACCGCAACTTCAACAAACGCTTGATCAAATCGCCCAAACTGTATTTCTACGACACCGGCCTGGCCTGCTCGCTGCTGGGCATCCGCCGGGTCGAGCAGGTGGATACCCATTTTCTCAAAGGCGCCCTGTTTGAGAACCTGATCCTCAACGAGTTCATCAAAAGGTCGTTGAACCGTGGGGAACGACCTGCCCTCTATTTTTGGCGGGATAGCCAGGGGCATGAAGTGGACTGTCTCCTTGAGGATCGGGAGGACTTGATCCCGGTGGAGATCAAAGCCGGTCGGACGATGAACATGAGCTACTTTGACAACCTCCGCTATTGGCAGCGGCTGGCAGGGACGCCCCCGGAGCGGAGTTACGTTGTCTACGGCGGTGACCGGTCGCTGCCGACCGGCCACGGGGTCCTGCTCGGCTGGCGAGATCTGGACCGCCTGGTGCGCTAGTCAGGGGGCAATGTGCACCGTCCCCAGTGCCACCCGGTCCACGGGGTGGCCGTCGGCGTCCAGGGTCAGGCAGCGGGCCAGGTCGGAGGCGCGGTACATGCCTACCTCCACCCCATAATCGCCGGGCGGCGCGTCGGCGGGGATGGTCAGGGTGATCAGGTCCTCCACCGTCTCGCCCGGAACCCAGAGCAGGGTTGGCGCGTCGCCGTTGCGGGGTTGCCCGTCCCATCCGGCGACGGCGTTCCCCCCACCATCCAGCAGTTTGACGTACACGCTATAGTAAGCGTCAATTTTGCCCAGGGCGCGCCAGGTGAGGCGCACCGGCAGCGGGCCGCCGGGCCGGGCCGTCTCCGGGTGCTCCCAGGCTTCCAGGCGGACGGGCACGGGAAAGTCGGGAGCGGCCCGGTCGCCGACGGTCACGGCTCCCTGCAAGGACCAGCTCCCCAGAGGCCCCTCTTCCTCGCCGACGCGGAAGGCATAACCGCCGGGCCGGGAGGGAGCCTCCAGAGGGAGGGGGATCACCGCTGCGCCGCCCTCCGGCGAGATGACCAGGGGTGGGTCGGCGACGGCGGGGGGATGCCCTTCGCCGAGGGGGACCGCCTCCGTCGTGATGGGAGACCATAGCACATCGGCCCGGATGCGGTCGGTGGGGCGGAGGGCGTAGCTGCGGGCGTCATCGTTGCGGACGATGAGATAGGCGGTGTAGGGCCGACCGGCGATTGCCCGGGGCGGGAAGTAGGCCGAAACCTGCAACACGGCGGGGTCAAAGGAACGGGGCCGGACGCGGTACACCCGGTCGGGGCCGAACTCCTCACCCGGTATCAGCTCGGGGAAGGAGGCCAGGGCTTTTTGCATGGCCGCCCACCGCTCCGGCGGGTAGCGGTCGGTGTGGAGAATGAGGTACTGCACGCCCAGCGATTGGAGCAGGCTCACGCTCCGCTCCGAAGGGAAGCGGTCCATTTCGTAGACGATCTGGCCGTGCTTGGGCGGGATGAAGCCGCTGTAACCGTCGGGGGTGGTGTGCCAGTGATAGGTGGAAAGGTACTGGTAATCCAGTTGTGGGCCGCCGGGGGTGAAGGCCATGGGCAGCTCCAGGATGACGCTTTCCGGTTGCTCGGCCAGCCGGCGGTAAACCGGGGGGATCCGGTCGCCGACGGGTACAGGCGTCACCTGGGCGGCGGGGTACACCCAGGAGGCTAGGATCAGGTAGGCCAAGATGGCGGGGATGAGCAAGCCCCTTGCCCTGTCCGCCGGTCTCGGTGGCTCGGATGCGGGCTGCGGTCCCTTTGAGGTGCGGCCTTTGGCCCTGCCCGGCCCGCCCACCCCATATCCGGCCAGCACCGCCAGGGCCAGCATCACCAGGGCGTCAAAGCGGACGGGGGCGCGGAGGGCTTTGAAGCCGGGGACAAAGGCGTAGAGCCAGGCGTAGGGCAGGGTCAGGTCCGACTTGGCCGGGACGCCGGGGGCCAGGTAGAGGCGCGGGCCGAGGGAAAGGACAAAGGCGGCAAGGAGCAGGAGGAAAAAGAACAGGCGGTCGCGCCCCTGCCCCCGGAGCAGGCCCCAAGCGGCCAGGACCAGGGTGACCAGGCCGGGAAAGAGGGCATCAGGTGGGTAGCCGCCGTCGAGGGGCGTCTCGTCCTGGGGCAGCCACCGCCCGTGGAGCACGCTGCCCGGCGGAACCATGAGGTACTGTTTCAGGCTGGCGGAAAAAGGCTCGCTGTCGGCCAGCGTCCGCTCAAACCCCATCTCCCGTTGCACCTGAAAGTAGGGCAGGGCAAAGGGCAAAACAATCACCCCACAAAGGACAATCGCCAACACCAAGTACCCAATCCCCAATCTACCAATCCCCGATTTCCCAATCCCCAATTCCCAAATCACAAATGCGCCGACGGCCAAGGCCAGGAGGATGCCGTAGTAGAACGAGGAGAGGGCCTGGAGGGTGAAAAAGAGGACGAAGGCGATCAGGTGGCGGGGGCGGGGGCGGCGCAGCAGATGGTAAAGGGAAAGCAGGGCAAGGGGCATCCATTGGGTGGTGAGGAGCTGGGCCTGGGCCAGGTTGCTCATCCGGTAGGCGGAAAAGGTGAAAATCACCCCGGCGACCAATCCCGCGCCGGGGGAGCGGGTGAGATACCGCACCAGTAGATAAGTCCCCAGGCCCGAAAGGATGAAGGACAAGAGCAAGGCCAGGTTGTAGCCCAGCACCGGGTTGCCGCCGACGGCGGTGATGGGCAAGGCCAGCAGCCCGTTGCCCAGCAGCAACTCCGAATAGGCCAACGTGCGCGGATAGTCGTAAAAGATGTTGGCGTCAAAGAGATGGAGCGGATCGGTCAGCAGCCGGTGGCCGTCCCAGGCGGTGATCCAGACGTTGAGCAGCGCGTCCTGCCGGTCCTCCACCGCATCGGCCAGGTGGAGGGGGAAGGGCAAGGTCAGCAATACGCTCAAAACGGTGAACAGCAGCAGCGCGGCGATGGTGGTCTTGCGCACGGTTGGCTCCGGTCCTCCTTTGCCGGAATTCTACCCCAGGATGGGGGAATGGGCAAGCCGTAGGGGCAACGGTGAACCTTTACCGATTCTTCACACAGGCTTTGAGACCCCTTTACAGGAGGATGGCATACTGAGAGCGTCGAGGGCCTTGCCGAGGCAAGGCCAAAGAAAGGGGATGTCCGATGACACACGGCGAGCACGCGCACGGGAACGCACAAGGGGAGCGCCACGCCCCCATGGGCGAGCACGTCGCTCACGGTAACCACGGCGATCATGGGAGCCGTGCGGAACACGACGGCCACAGAGGGCATGACGGGCACAAAGGACACGCCGATCACACCGGCCACGAGCAGATGTTCCGCAAGCGGTTCTGGGTTTCGCTGATCCTCAGCATCCCGGTCCTGCTCTACAGCCCCATGATCCAGGATTGGTTCGGCTTTTCCATGCCCCGATTTCCGGGCAGCGATTGGATCACCCCCATCCTGGCGACCGTCATTTTCATCTACGGCGGCCTGCCCTTTCTGCGAATGGCCGTGCCGGAGCTCCGCAGCCGCAAACCGGGGATGATGACCCTCATCTCCCTGGCAATCGGTGTGGCCTTTGTCTACAGCTGGGCGGCCCTGGTCATCGCGCCGGGCAGCGGCTTTTTCTGGGAGCTGGTGACGCTGATTGACATCATGCTCCTGGGCCACTGGATTGAGATGCGCAGCATCCGCCAGGCCTCCGGCGCGCTGGGCGAGCTGGCCAAACTGATGCCCGACACCGCCGAGCGGCTCCTGCCCGACGGGAGCACCGAGGAGGTCCCCGTGACCGCCCTGCGAACCGGCGACCTGGTGCTGGTCCGACCGGGGGCCGGTATCCCCGCCGACGGCGAGGTGGTGACGGGCGAATCGGATGTCAACGAGGCGATGATCACCGGCGAATCCAAGCCGGTGAAAAAGGGACCGGGCGCAGCCGTCATCGCCGGGACGCTCAACGGCGACGGCAGCCTGCGGGTGCGGGTGACGGCCACCGGCGAGCAAACGGCCCTGGCGGGCATCATGCGCCTGGTGGAACAGGCCCAACAGAGCAAGTCGGAAACCCAAATCCTGGCCGACAAAGCCGCCGGTTGGCTCTTTTACGTGGCGATTGGCGTGGCCGTCCTCACCGCCGTTGCCTGGACGGTGGGCGTCGGCTTTGGCGTAGAGGTTGTGGCCCGCGTGGCGACGGTGCTGGTCATCGCCTGCCCCCATGCTTTGGGCTTGGCCGTGCCTTTGGTCGTCGCCATCACCACCTCCAAAGCCGCCCGCAACGGCATCCTGGTCCGCGACCGGCTGGCGTTGGAGGAGGCCCGCGAAATTGATGTGGTGGTCTTTGACAAGACCGGAACGCTGACGGAAGGTCGCTTTGGCGTCGTCGGTCTGGCAACCGCCGAGGGCCGGGATGAGGACGCGGCCCTGGCCCTGGCCGCCGCCGTCGAAGGGGATTCGGAGCACACCATTGCCCGCAGCATCCGTCGGGCGGCGGAGGAGCGGGGGCTGGCTTTGCCCGCGGTCTCCGGCTTTACGGCCATCAAGGGGCGGGGCGTGCGGGCCGACTATGACGGTCGCGCCGTCTATGTCGGCGGTCCGCGCCTTTTGGAGATGCTGCACCTGAAGCCGGAGGGCAGTCTCGTCCCCTTTGTGGAGGAGGCGAACGCCCGCAGCCGGAGCGTCGTCTACCTGGTGGAGGGTGGGCAGGCGGGACGTGATGCAGAAACTGAAAAGCGGCGAAACGCTGCCCGAAATTCGGGCCTACATTGACCGAACTTACGGCCACTTTGGGCCTGCGACCGATACAGAGATGCCGTAAGCGAAAGCGGCGACTCCAGTTGCCCCCTTCGTGCCTCCGGCGGTGCCGGGTGCGGCGCACTTTACAGGTGCGTCGCACCTTTTGTCATCGTCCAATGGGTACCCCCGCGAAATGCCCCCACGCCCCACACCGGACACACCTTCCGGGCCGTTTGGAAGGTCCCCCGAAATGAGGTATAATGAATGCTGCTGCACGGGCAATGCTACCCTGCACAATTCATTTATCCGGGTAGGAAGGTAGAACAGAGATGAAAGTTACGACAGAGCGACTTGACAACTGCCAGATTGACCTCATCATTGAGGTAGATGCCGCCGAAATTGACAAAAAGATGCGCGAAACGGCCCGCAAAATCTCCCGCCGCTTTGCCATACCGGGCTATCGCAAGGGCAAGGCTCCCTTCTATGCCGTTGTCCGTACCTTTGGCCGGGAGGCAATCCAGCAGCAGCTGTTGGAAGAGGTCGGCGACCGGTGGTATGAGGAGGCCCTGGAACAGATTGACTACGAACCTTATGACATCGGTCAGCTGCAAAAGGTGGAATGGGACCCTTTCCGCATGGTCGTGCGCTTACCCATCGCGCCGGAGGTGGAACTGGGTGACTATCGCTCCGTGCGCGTGCCTTTCGAAAAGCCGGAGATCACCGATGAGCAGGTAGAGCAGGAACTCGCCAAGTATCAGGAGCAATTTGCCAGCTGGGTTCCCGTCGAACGGCCTGCCCGGATGGGCGATCAGGTCGTGTTGGACATGCGGGGTACGGTGGGCGAGACCGAAGTGATGAACAATGAGGATTACGAGATGCTCCTCGAAGAGGATGTATCGTATCCCATGCCCGGCTTCCACGAGCAGATCGTGGGGATGGCTCCCGGTGAGGAAAAGACCTTCACCCTGATCATGCCCACCGAGGGCGAGGACCCGGAGGTTGCGGGAAAGGAAGCCACCATCACCGTCAAGGTGCACAGCGTCAAAGAAAAGGATGTTCCCCCTTTGGATGACGACTTGGCTCTGATGGTCGGCGACTATGATACGCTGGACGACCTCAAGGCAGCGACACGGGAGTCTTTGGAATCGGAAGCGTTGCAAGAGGCCGAGGATCGCTACGCCGAGAAGGTCTTGGATGCCGTCATGGAGATCTCCCGCATAGAGTATCCCCCCCAGGCGATAGATCGGGAAGCCGAAATCTTGGTGAACCGGATGGAAGCGAACCTGCGTTTATCGGGGATCACCATGGAGCGGTTCCTGGCCATGCTGGGCAAGACGCGCGAAGCCTACAAACAGGACTTGTATCCGACCGCCGAAAAGCGGTTGAGAAAGCGGTTGGTGCTGGTCCGGATCGCCGAAGAAGAGCAATTGACGGTTGAGGAAGAGGAAATTGACGCCGAGATTGCGCGCCTTCGCACGTCTTTGGACAACCCGGAGGATCTTCGCTTCTTGGAAACGGCCCAGGGCCGCAAGGCCGTGGCCGACGACCTGTTGATCACCCGCGCCCACGAGTTGCTTGTCCGGATCGCCTCGGGCGAGGCTCCGCCCCCGAAGAAGGAGACCCCCGCTTCGCCCCCGGAGGCGGAGGCTCCCTCTGACGAGGCCGGGGAAGGCGGCGATTCGCAAACCGTTGCCGGAGAACCGGAGGAGGCTCCCGCTTCACCCTCGGAGGCGGAGGCTCCCTCTGACGAGGCCGGGGAAGGCGGCGATTCGCAAGCCGTTGCCGAAGGATAACCCCCCACGGCTGCGTCGCAGGCGCAACGGCCCCGTTGCCGCCGGGCCTGTAGGCAGTGGCGGGCCGGGGGTATACTTTGCCGGGGGCGAACCCATAAACTTGCCGAGGAGGACTATATGCACAGCAGTTTAATCCCTATGGTCATCGAAACAACGGGCCGCGGTGAGCGGGCCTATGACATCTATTCCCTGTTGCTCAAAGAGCGGATCGTCTTTTTGGGTACGGCGATCAACGACCAGGTGGCCAACCTGATCGTTGCCCAATTGCTCTTTCTGGACCGGGAAAACCCGGAAAAAGAGATTCAACTCTACATCAACTCCCCCGGTGGCGAAATCTATCCCGGTCTGGCCATTTACGATACGATGCAGATGATCCGCGCCCCCATCTCCACCATCGCCGTCGGTTGGACGGCCAGTTTGGGCACGGTTTTGCTGGCCGCCGGGGATAAAGGCCGTCGGTTCGCCTTGCCCCATGCCACCATCCATATGCACCCTGCAGGCGGCGGGGCACGGGGCTACGCCCCCGACGTGGAAATTCAGTACAAG
This sequence comes from uncultured Anaerolineaceae bacterium, assembly GCA_964593865.1. Taxonomy (GTDB): domain Bacteria; phylum Chloroflexota; class Anaerolineae; order JAAYZQ01; family JAAYZQ01; genus CAZQKE01. The sequence goes on from CAZQKE010000034.1 coordinate 30,002, forward strand.
GAACTGAAGCGGATGCAGGACCTGTTGCACGGCCTGTTGTCCAAGCACACCGGGCAGCCGGTGGAAAAGATCGCCGACGATTTTGACCGCGATCACTTTATGGACGCCCATGAGGCGGTTGAGTACGGGATCATTGACGAGGTGCTTTCCCCGCCGGAGGAAGAGACCGAGGAAGCGGAAAAGAAGGAATAGCATCCCGGCGAGGGTGCGAACCGTGTTGAGGGATCATGGCCGAAAAAGAACCGGGCGTCAAAAAGTGCGCCTTCTGTCAACGAGATTACGATCAGGTCAGACGCTTGATCTCCGGCCCCGACGATGTCTATATCTGCGACGATTGCGTTTGGCTCTGTGTGGAGATCCTGGAGGAAGAGGAGATCGTCCCGGAGCGGGAAGAGGCGGAAGCGTTGGACCTGCCTTCTCCCCGCGAAATCTTTCGGCGGCTGGATGAATACGTCGTCGGTCAGGATCGGGCCAAGAAGGTCCTTTCTGTGGCCGTCTACAACCACTACAAGCGCATCCGGGCGGGGAACGCCCTGGATGATGTGGAGCTGCAAAAGAGCAACATCCTGTTGGTGGGACCGACCGGTTGTGGCAAGACTCTGTTGGCCCAAACGCTGGCCCGCATCCTGGACGTGCCCTTTTCCATTGCCGATGCCACTGCCCTGACCGAGGCCGGCTATGTAGGCGAGGATGTGGAGACGATTCTACAGGGCCTCCTCCAGGCCGCCGACTTTGACGTGGAACGGGCTTCCACCGGCATCATCTACATTGATGAGATTGATAAAACGGCCCGCAAATCGGGCGACAACCCCAGCATCACCCGTGACGTTTCGGGGGAAGGGGTGCAGCAGGCGTTGCTCAAGATCATAGAAGGGGCGGAGGTCAACGTGCCGCCCCACGGCGGGCGCAAGCACCCGCAGCAGGAATTCATCCAGATTGACACGACAAACATTCTTTTCATCTGTGGCGGGACCTTTGAAGGGTTGGACAAGATCGTTGCCGAGCGGATCGGGGCCAAAGGCCGGGTGGGGTTTGCCGCCGGGCGTGAGGGCCGTCGCCGCCAGGAAATGACCGCGGCCGAGCTGCTACGCGAGATTACCCCTGATGACTTGATGGCCTTTGGCCTCATCCCGGAGCTGGTGGGCCGTTTGCCGGTGGTGTGCAGCATTGACCCGCTGGACGAAGAGGCTATGATCGCCATCCTGACCCAGCCCAAAAACGCCCTGGTCAAGCAATTCAAACGGATGCTGGAGCTGGATGGTGTGGAGTTGGTCTTTACCCAAGATGCCCTGGAGGCCATTGCCAAAGAAGCCATGAGCCGCAAGACCGGCGCACGGGGCCTGCGGACCATCGTTGAAGAGACTCTCCTGGATGTGATGTACGAGATTCCTTCCCGCACGGATGTTGTCAAATGTGTGGTCAACGGCGAGACCATCCGCCGAAAGATTCGCCCTTTGCTGTTGAGCAAAGGGGGGCGACCCGTGCCGTGGGAGGACGAAGCCCTACAAGAGACGGCATGAGCGGGCGAGAAGGGGATCGGCTTCCCAAAGTTGTGGCCCTGGGCGGGGGAACGGGGCTTTCTACGTTGCTGCGCGGCCTGAAACTCCATACCCCCCATATCACCGCCATCGTCACCGTAGCCGATGACGGCGGCTCGTCGGGGCGGTTGCGGCGGGAGCTGGGCATTCTGCCGCCCGGTGACTTTCGCAATTGCATTGCAGCCCTGGCCGACGACGAATCGTTGATAACCCGGCTCTTCCAGTACCGCTTTGGACAGGGGGAGGGCCTCAACGGTCACAGCTTCGGCAATCTGTTCCTCACGGCCCTGACCGCCGTCACCGGTAGCTTTGAACAAGCGTTGTTGGAAGCGGGGCGCGTCCTGGCGGTGCGAGGGCGTGTTCTGCCTTCCACATTGGAGGATGTGACCCTGGTCGCCGACCTGCGGCCTGCAGGTCGGGATTCCGGCGGGGAGCTGGCCCGTGTCCGGGGGGAATCGGCCATCCCCAAGGCCGGGCGGCCCATTGAGCGGGTCTTCTTGCAGCCGGAGCGGGTCCGGGCTTACCCGGAAGCGGTGCGGGCCATTTTGGAAGCCGACCTGATCGTTGCCGGGCCGGGCAGCCTCTTTACCAGCGTCTTGCCCAACCTGCTCATCCCCGGCATCCGGCAGGCGGTGGCGGCGGCAACGGCGGTCAAGGTCTATGTCTGCAACATTGCCACCCAACCGGGGGAGACCGATGGATTTGATGCAGGGCAGCATATCGGCGCGTTGCAACGGCATGTGGGGCGTGGGCTGTTCCCCTGGGTGTTGGTCAATAACAACCCGCCTCTCCCCACCGACCACCCTCCCCTGCAGCCGGTGGTAGCCCGCTATGAGCAGAGTGATGATTATCGCGTGATAGAGTGCGATCTGACCGATACCCGCACTCCCTGGCGACACGACGCGGGGAAATTGGGGGCAGCGGTCATGGACTTGTGGCGTAAGCACGAAAAGAGATGAGGAGGTGAGAACCATGAAGACCGCAGCGGACGCAATGACCAAGCACGTTGTGGACATTTCCCCTGATGCCACCGTGGCCGAGGCCATTGAAAAGATGAAGGAGTGGAATGTCTCCAGTCTGCTGGTCCAGCGCAGAGATGCCACCGACACCTGGGGATTCATGAGCCAGACCGACGTGATTGAAAAAGTGGTGGCCAAAGGGTTGGACCCCAAAGAGGTGATGGTCCACGAGATCATGACCAAACCGGTGATCACCGTGCCGCCCACGTGTAGCTTACAGGATTGCGCAGCCCTGATGGCGCGGGCGGATATTCGGCGCGTCCTGGTGTTTGACGGTCAGGACATTGTGGGCATTGTTAGCAGCAGCGATATTTTCAACATTACGTAGAGTCTGAAAGGCTTTTTAAGGAGGAATACCGATGAAGATCAGAGTAGGCATCAACGGATTCGGCCGGATCGGTCGCCAGGTGTTCCGGGCCATCTGGGAGCGCTATCCGGAGGACCTGGAGGTGGTGGCCGTCAACGATTTGACCGATAACCAGACCCTGGCAAATCTGCTCAAATACGATTCCAACTACGGTCGCTTCCCCGCTCGCGTTGAGGTCACGGAGGGAAGCTTCTTCATAGACGGCAAAGAGGTCAAAACCTTTGCGCAGTATGACCCCAGCCAGATTCCCTGGGGGGATTTGGGAGTGAGCATCGTCGTTGAATCCACGGGTGTGTTCCGTGATGGTGAGCAGGCCGCACTGCACCGCACCGCCGCCGGTGCGCAAAAAGTGATCATCACCGCACCGGCCAAGCCCGCCGATAGCGTGGATTGGACGGTCGTCATGGGCGTCAACGATGGGGACTATCAGCGGGATAAGCACCACATCATCTCCAACGCTTCTTGCACCACCAACTGTCTGGCCCCCGTTGCCAAAGTGATCCACGAAACCTTTGGCATCAAGCGTGGACTGATGACCACGGTGCATTCCTACACCAACGACCAGCGCATCCTGGACTTCCCTCACAAGGACCCCCGCCGGGCACGAGCGGCCGCTTTGAACATCATCCCCACTACAACCGGCGCGGCCAAGGCGGTTGCCCTGGTCATCCCCGACTTGAAGGGCAAGTTTGACGGTTTTGCCCTGCGCGTGCCCACCCCCACCGTTTCCATCGTGGACTTTGTGGCCGAACTCAAGCGGGATGTGACCAAAGAGGAGGTCAACGAAGCCTTGCGGGCTGCCGCCGAAGGGCCGTTGAAGGGCATCTTGGGCTACAGCGAGGACCCGTTGGTTTCGATGGACCTCAAGGGCGATTCCCGCTCCTCCATCGTGGATAGCTCGCTGACCAATGTCATTGAGGGCAACATGGTCAAGATCGTGTCCTGGTACGACAACGAATGGGGCTACTCCTGCCGCGTAGCCGATCTTTGCAACTTTTTGGCTGCGCAGGCCAAAGTCTCGCTGGACCAGGCATGAGGGTTTGACCGCCGAGACGAGGGGCGCGAGGAAAAGCCCCGGCGTCTTGGCGGTCCCAAAGGTTGGACCGCGAAGGCGCAAAGGGCACGAGGAAGAGAAAAGAAGAACCTTTGCGCCCCGGCGTCTTGGCGGTCCCGAAGGTTGAACCGCAAAGGCGCGAAGGACGCGAAGGGAGAGAAAGAAAAAAAAACCTTTGCGCCCTTGGCGTCTTCGGTTCCTTCCTGAGGAGGACGACGATGGCGATCCGGGTGGCGATCAACGGCTTTGGCCGCATCGGTCGGCAGGTGTTCAAAATCATCCACCAACGATACGCCGATGAATTGCATATCACCCATATCGGCGTCAGCAATCCCCATGTCACCGAAAACCGTGCGCTCTTGCTCAAATATGACTCCAACTACGGCCCTTTTGAGGCCGATGTCCGGGCCAACGTGCGCGGTGGCAAGAATGCGATCATCGTAGACGGTCGGGAAACACGCATCATTGGCCGCAACCCTTACGGCCCTGTGCCCGAATGGGGCCGCCTGGGGGTGGACCTGGTCATTGAGGCATCGGGGCATTTCAAAGGCCGTTCCCACCTGCACCTGACGGGTGGGGCGCGGCGGGTGATCATCACCGCTCCGGACCCCAAAGCAGACCTCATGGTGGTCGTAGGCATCAACCATACCGATTACGATCCGGAGCGCCACCGCACCATTTCCAACGCCTCTTGCACTACCAACGGCTTGGCGCCTGTGGCTAAGGTGCTGCACCAAAACTTTGGCATCATCGAAGCATTGATGACGACCATCCATGCCTATACCGGCAGCCAGCCGATCTTGGACCATGTGGGCAAAGACCCCCGACGGTCCCGCTCGGCGGCAACCAACATCGTGCCCACGACGACCGGGGCGGCCAAAGCGGTGGGCAGCGTCATCCCTGAGCTGAAAGGCAAGATCAACGGCTGTGCCTACCGCGTGCCCATCCCTACCGTCTCGGTGGCCGAGTTGGTGGCCTGTGTGGAGCGGCCTGCCGACAAGGAAACGATCAATGCTGCCTTCAAAAGGGCCGCTGCCGAAGGGCCGCTCAAAGGCATTTTGGGTTATTCGGACTTGCCTTTGGTCTCGACCGATTTCCGAGGCACGACCTTCTCTTCCGTTCTGGATGCTTTATCGACCATGACCCTGGGCAATCTGGTCAAGGTTGTGGCTTGGTATGACAACGAATGGGGGTACGCTTGCCGCGTGGCCGAGTTGGCCCATTACTTGGTGCAGCAAGGGTTCTAGAGGAGGACCGATCCGCGACACGCCGCCGAGGACGCAATTCGGTGTTGGACTCGGCGTGATGAGAAGAGTTTTGGGGTGGTTGAACATGAAAAAGACCGTTCGTGATGTAGATGTTCAAGGAAAGCGAGTGCTGGTTCGTGTGGATTTCAACGTTCCTTTGAGCGACGGCCAAGTCGCCGATGATACCCGCATCCGGGCGGCCTTGCCCACCATCCGCTATCTGCTGGAAAGGGATGCGGTGGTGATTCTGATGTCCCATTTGGGGCGGCCCAAAGGCCGCGTTGTTGAATCGCTCAGGATGGACCCCGTCGCCCGCCGTCTTTCTGAGCTGCTGGGGCGGCCTGTGACCAAGCTGGATGACTGCGTCGGACCGGAGGTGGAGGCAGCGGTCCGGGCGGCCAAGCCGGGCGAGGTCCTTCTTTTGGAAAACACCCGCTTCCACCCGGAGGAAAAGGAAAACGATCCCGCCTTTGCCGCCCGATTGGCGGCCCTGGCGGATCTGTACGTCAACGATGCCTTTGGCTCGGCCCACCGTGCCCATGCCTCAACGACGGGTGTGGCCCAATATCTGCCCGCAGTGGCCGGTTTTCTGATGGAACGGGAGATCTCGTTCCTGAGCAGTGTGCTGAACGAACCGCGAAAGCCCTTTATCGCCATCTTGGGCGGGGCCAAAATCTCGGACAAGATCGGCGTGATTGAGAACTTGCTGGACCGGGTGGATTCGCTCCTCATCGGCGGCGGCATTGCCAACACTTTCCTCAAGGCCGAAGGCCACGATGTGGGTGATTCACTGGTGGAGGATGACAGCCTGGAAACGGCCCGCGCCCTGCTGGAGCAGGCGGGGGATAAACTGGTGCTGCCGGTAGATGTGACGGTCGCCGACCGCTTCGCCGCCGATGCCTTTTCCCAAGTGGTCAGCGTCTCCCAGGTCCCCCCTCGTTGGCGCATTATGGACATCGGCCCCCGGACCATTGAGCTGTTCCACGACCGGTTGGCAAACGCCCGCACCGTCATTTGGAACGGGCCGATGGGAGTCTTTGAGTTTCCCAAGTTTGCCCAGGGGACCGAAGCGGTAGCCCGCATACTGGCTGCTTTGCCCTACGCAACCACCGTCATCGGCGGCGGCGATTCGGCGGCGGCGGTCAAACGGACCGGCTTGGATAAGGAGATGAGCCACATCTCTACCGGTGGCGGAGCCAGCCTCAAATTCCTGGAAGGCAAGGTGCTGCCCGGTGTGGCCGTTTTGCTGGATAAATAACAGAACTATTCCCAATCCCCCAAGGCGAAGAGGATGGCGGCTACGGCGGCGATACCCGCCGTTTCGGCGCGGAGGATGCGCGGCCCCAGCGTCACCGGTTGCAGGCCGTAGCGCCGGGCCAGGTCCACTTCGGCAGGGGTGAAGCCGCCTTCCGGCCCGATGAAAAGGTGGACGGTAAAAAGCGGCGCGGCGGAGAGGGCCTGGCGCAGGCTGACCGCTTCTTCCTCTTCCCAGGGGATGAGGGCCAGCCCGCCCACCTGCCGCGCCCGTTCGCAGCCCTGGGGGAAGAAAAGGGGTTCGTGCAGGGCCGGTTTGCGCCCCCGGCGGCTCTGTTCGGCGGCTTCTTGGATGATGCGTTCCCAGCGTTGCCGCTTTTTCTCCACTGCCCCCACTTCGGATAGGATGCACCGTTCGGTGATGAGGGGCACAAATTCGACCACGCCCAGTTCGGTTCCCTTTTGCAGCACCCACTCAAAGCGATTGCCTTTGAGTACGCTTTGGTAGAGGGAAATTTTGGTGCGCGGCTCCGCGGCGGAAAGGCGGCGGTGCAGCACTTCGCCCCGCACCGTATCCCGCTCAACGGAGATCAGCTGCGTTTCAATCTCCCAGCCCGAATTGTCCAGGACGATGATCCGCTCGCCGGGCCGCATCCGCAACACGCGGGCGATCTGATGGGCCTGGGGGCCGGTGATGGTCACAATGTTGGCTTGGATCCAGGCAGGAGGGACGAAAAAGCGGTGCATCATCGTTCTCCCCTCGCCACCAGAGCCACCCAATCCTCTTCCCGGCTGCGTGCGATGACCTTCAGGCCCTGGGCTTGCAGAGCGCGGGTCACGTCCTCTTCTTGGCTTTCGATGAGACCGGAGGCGATGAGATGCCCTCCCGGTCCCAGCCGCGCCGCCAACGCCGGGGCCATTCCCCGGATGACGGGGGCCAGGATGTTGACCAGGATCAGGTCAAAGTGTCCCGAATCCAACAAGTCCAGGTCCCCGTCGGCCCGAAAACGGTGGGGGACATCCTCCCCGCCGGGCAGGGAACCGTGCCGGACGACAACCGTTCCGCCCACACCGTTGCGGGCTGCGTTCTCGGCGGCAGCGGTCACGGCCAGGGGATCGGCGTCCAGGGCCAGCACGGAGCGGGCGCCCAGTTTGGCGGCGGCGATGGCCAGCACGCCGGAGCCGGTCCCCACGTCCAGGACGGCATCGCCGGGCGTCAGGTGCGTTTCCAGGGCGGCCAGGCACAGTCGGGTGGTGGGGTGCAAGCCCGTGCCAAAAGCCTGGCCCGGCTCCAGGCGGATGACGACCTCGCCGGGGGCGGGGGTGTATTCCTCCCAGGCGGGTACGATGACGGTGCGCTGCCCAACCCGCAGGCGGTGATAGTGTTGCTTCCAGGCTTTGGCCCAATCCGCTTCGGCCAGTTCGCGGACGGTTGGCGGGGGGATGGGCAGAATGCGACCCAGATGCCACAGCCCCTCTTCCAGGTGGCGGCGGGCCTGCTCACTGCCCTGGGCGGGCAGGTAGGTCTTGACGACCACCGTCGGGGGCAGCCGGTCTTCCAGTTCGTACTCGAAACAGTCTACCGGCGTTTCGACCACGGCCCGACCCTGGCCGTAGCGGTTGAACAATTCAACGACCGCTTCGGCGGCCTCGCGGTCGGTGGAGACACTGAACTCAAGCCAGTTCAAGGGATATTCCTCAGAGAATAGCAGGCCATTCGTTTCCTTTGCGCCTTCGCGGTTCGGATTTTTGAACCGCCAAGACGCAAAGGGCGCGAAGGTTTTTTTCCTTTTTCTTCCTCCCTTTGCGCTCTTCGCCTTCGCGGTTCAGATTTTGAAACCGCCAAGACGCAAAGGGCGCGAAGGTTTTTTCCTTTTTCTTCCTCCCTTTGCGCTCTTCGCCTTCGCGGTTCAGATTTTGGAACCGCCAAGACGTGAAGGGCGCGAAGGTTTTTTCCTTTTTCTTCCTCCCTTTGCGCTCTTTGCGCCTTCGCGGTTCAGATTTTGGAACCGCCAAGACGCAAAGGACGCGAAGGTTTTTTCCTTCTTCTTCCTCCCTTTGCGCTCTTTGCGCCTTCGCGGTTCGGATTTTTGAACCGCCAAGACGTGAAGGGCGCGAAGGTTTTTTCCTTTTTCTTCCTCCCTTTGCGCTCTTTGCGCCTTCGCGGTTCAAATCTCCGAATCCGCCAACCGGGCCGCGCGCATCTCACAAGCCCAGGGCCTCTTTGACTTTGGAGAACAGGCCCTTTTCCGGCTGGTGGATAACTTCGCCGCCCAGGGTTTCGCTCAGCTCTTTGAACAGTCGCTTTTGCTGTGCCGTCAGGCGGGTAGGCGTACGGACGTGGACCATGACCAGTTGATCGCCCCGTCCGTTGCGCCGCAGGCGGGGGACCCCTTTGCCTTTCAGGCGCAGCACTTCCCCGGTTTGGATGCCTGCCGGGATGACCAATTCTTCCTCGCCGTCCAGGGTGGGAACCTTGATTTTGTCGCCCAGAGCGGCCTGGGCGATGTTGATGTCCAGTTCCAGCCAGATGTCGTTGTCCTCGCGGCGGAAGACGGGGTGGGGCTTGACGTGCAAGACGACATACAGGTTGCCGGGCGGGCCGCCCCGCACCCCCGGTTCCCCTTCCCCGATCAGGCGGATGCGGGTGGCGTCGTCCACACCGGGCGGAATCTTGACCAAGATGGAGCGTTCCACCTGGACCGTCTTGTTCCCCCCGCAGCGGGTGCAGGGTGTGGTGACGATCTCACGTTCGCCTCGGCAGCGGGGACAGGTGGAAACCTGGATGAAGGAGCCGAGGAAGGTATGCTGCTGGCGGCGGATCTCGCCGGTTCCGTTGCACTGGGGGCAACGGATGGGCTGGGTCCCCGGCTCCGCACCGCTGCCCTGGCAGTGGGGGCATGTTTCGTGGCGGGGGACGATGATCTCCTTTTCGCAGCCAAAGACCGCTTCCTCAAACTCAATGGTGAGGTCATAGCGTAGGTCGGCGCCCCGCGCCGGGCCGCGCCGGGCCGCGCCGGTGCGCATCCCCCCGCCGAAGAAGCTCTCAAAAATGTCTTCAAACCCACCGAACCCTGCACCAAAGCCGCCGAAATCCCCGAACCCGGCTTGGGGTCCGGCGTGTCCAAAGCGGTCGTAGGCGGCCCGCTTGTCCGGGTCGGAAAGGACTTCATAGGCTTCGTTGATCTCTTTGAATTTGGCCTCGGCGTCGGGGCTTTTGTTTACGTCGGGGTGATATTGGCGGGCCAGGCGGCGGAACGCCCGTTTGATCTCGTCCTGGGATGCCTGGCGGCTCACCCCCAATACGTCGTAGTAGTCGCGTTTCATGCTTCACTGAATTCGCCGTCGATCACGTCTTCATCGTCGGGCGGGGTGTAGCCCTCGCCTTCGGGCGGAGGCGTGGCGCCGGGCTGCTGATACATGGCCGCCCCCAATCGCTGTAGCGATTCGGCCAGGTCCTGGGTGGCGGCGCGGATGCGGTCCAGCTCGTTGCTTTCCAGGGCGGAACGGCAAGCGGCCACTTTGTCCTCCACGTCGGAGCGGGCTTCGGGCGGAACTTTGGAGCCTTCTTCGCGGAGCAGCTTTTCGGCCTGGTAGATGAGTGAATCGGCGTTGTTGCGGGCTTCGACCTCCTGCCGCCGTCGTTCGTCTTCTTGGCGATGCTGCTCGGCTTCGCGGATCATCCGCTCTATTTCTTCCTCGCTCAACCCGCTGGAAGCGGTGATGGTGATGGATTGTTCACGTCCGGTGGCCTTGTCTTTGGCCGAAACGTGGAGGATGCCGTCAGCATCAATGTCAAAGGTCACTTCAATTTGAGGAACGCCGCGGGGTGCGGGTGGGATGCCGTCCAGGATAAAGCGGCCCAGCGATTTGTTGTCGGCGGCCATGGTCCGCTCGCCCTGGAGGACGTGGATTTCCACCTGGGTTTGACCGTCGGCGGCGGTGGAAAAGATCTGGCTCTTTCTGGTAGGGATGGTGGTGTTGCGCTCAATGAGGGGAGTGGCGACGTGGCCCAGCGTTTCGATGCTCAGAGTCAGGGGGGTCACGTCCAGGAGCAGCACGTCCTTGACCTCGCCGCCCAGGACGCCGGCCTGGATGGCCGCGCCCAGGGCTACTACTTCATCGGGGTTGACCCCTTTGTGCGGTTCCTTGCCGAAGAACCGTCGCACCGCCTCTTGGATGGCGGGCATTCGGGTCATGCCGCCGACCAGGATCACTTCATCAATGTCCTGTTGGGTCAGTTTGGCGTCCTTGAGGGCCTGCTGGCAGGGGCCGATGGTCTTTTGGATCAGGTCGTCCACCAACTGCTCCAACTTGGCGCGGGTCAAGGTCATTTGCAGGTGTTTGGGGCCGCTGGCATCGGCGGTGATGAAGGGCAGGTTGATCTCGGTCTGCATGGTGGTAGAAAGCTCAATCTTGGCCTTTTCCGCGGCTTCCTTGAGCCGCTGCAGGGCCATGCGGTCCTCCCGCAGGTCAATCCCCTCTTCTTTGAGAAATTCATCGGCCACCCAGTTGATGATGCGCTGGTCAAAGTCGTCGCCGCCCAGGAAGGTATCGCCGTTGGTGGAAAGCACTTCAAACACATTGTCGCCCACGTCCAGGATGCTGATGTCAAAAGTTCCGCCGCCCAGGTCGTAGACGGCGATCTTTTGTTCAACGCCCTTGCCCAGGCCGTAGGCCAGGGAGGAAGCGGTCGGTTCGTTGATGATGCGCAGCACCTCCAACCCGGCGATGCGACCGGCGTCTTTGGTCGCCTGGCGTTGGCTGTCGTTAAAGTAGGCCGGGACGGTGATGACCGCCTTGGTCACCGGCTCGCCCAGGTAGGCTTCGGCGTCCTGTTTGATCTTTTGCAGGATCATGGCCGAAATTTCGGGCGGCGAGTAGGTTTTGCCTCCCATCTCCACCCAGGCGTCGCCGTTGGGCCGTTCTATGATTTTGTAGGGCAGAATCCGCCGCGCTTTGACCACTTCCGGGTCGTTGTACTTGCGGCCCATCAGCCGTTTGATGGAAAAGATGGTGTTTTCCGGGTTGGTGACGGCCTGCCGTCGTGCCATTTGGCCCACCATCCGTTCGCCCGTTTTGGGGTTGACGGCAACGACGGAGGGAAAGAGCCTTCCTCCTTCCGAGCTGGGAATGACGGTTGGATCGCCGCCTTCCATGACGGCGCAAACCGAGTTGGTCGTTCCGAGATCAATGCCGACAATTCTAGACATAATTTCACCTCTTCAAAAATTGGTCATTGCTCATGACCGTTGGTCATTCCTCATTGATCATTTCTCATCATCCGGTTCATCGGATGTTTCATCGGGAGGACCGGCAGAGACGCGGACCATGCTGGGCCGCAGGATCAGGTCGCCCAGGCGGTAGCCCTTTTGCGCCTCGGCGATGATGTGGCCTTCCGGTGTTTCCTCCGACGGCTCGTGGGTGATGGCTTGGTGGATGGCCGGGTCGAATTCCCGGCCTTCGGCCTCAATGGGGGTGACGCCTTCCTGGTCCAGCAGGGCGTGGAGTTTGCGCCGGACCAACTCCACGCCTTCGATCCACGGCTCTTTGCTCAGATGGTCGGGTAGATTGGCAAAGGCCCGGTCAAAGTCGTCCACGATGGGGAGGATGCGGCTCAGCACGTCGGCTTTGGCGTTGGTGTATGCCTGGGCCTGTTCCCGTTGGAAGCGTTTGCGGGCGTTGGCCAGCTCGGCTCTGGCCCGTTGCCAACCGTCCAGGTACTCGGCCTCTTTGGCCCGGGCCTCTTCTAATGCCTGACGCAGGATGGTCAGCTCATCGGGTTCCTCCTTTTGTTCTCCCTCCTCTGTCGTTGCCTCCTCCGTCACCTCCTCGGTTTGGGCCTCTTTTTGCTCTGCCTGCGGTGATTGTTCCTCTTGCTCCTCCGGTTCTTCCCGTGCTTCCCGGATCTCTTGTTCGGCTACTTGTGTCTCGCTCATGTTCTACTCCTCCGGTGTTGGTACAGATTCGGTCATGCCGTACAGTTCGCGGAAAAGATCGCTCATCAGCCCGGCCACGTAGCGCACGGCGGAGATGGCTCGGTTGTAGGGCATCCGCATCGGCCCTACGACCCCCAACGCGCCTTTGGCCGCGCCGCTGACGCCGTAGGGCGAGACCACCAGGCTGCATTCCCGCAGCTCGTTCCATTTCCCTTCCCCGCCGATGATGACCTGCACGCCGCCCACTTCCAGCATCTCGGTCAGCAGGTCCTCCAGCAGGGCGCGGTCTTCAAAGAGCTGGATCACGTTGCGGGCACTTTCCGGTACGGAGAATTCAGGTTGGTGCAGGATGTTCAGCAGGCCATCGCGGTAAAGGTGCAGCCCGGCTTGGTCGTCCACCCGCTTCATGATCTGCACGACTTTGTCCAGGATCTGTTGTTCAAAGGCTCCCACTTGGGAGCGGCAGGCTTGCACCCGGCTGGCCGATGCACCGACGCACAGGTCGTTCAGACGATTGGCGACTTGGCTGAGGGTATCTTGGCTCATGGCCTCGTCCAGGGTGAGGATCTGTTGCTGGACCATGCCCCCTTCCAGGACGACGATGAGCATGATCATCGTATCGCGCAGGGAGATCAGCTGCAGGTGGCGGAGGCGGCACTGCTCCGTCTTGACGCTGGTGACGACGGCGGCCGATTGGGCCGTGCGGGCCAGCACGGAAGCGGCCAGACGCATCCATTGTTCCAGGTCCACACCGACCTGGTGGAACTGGTGACGGATGGTCCGCTGCTCGGCCGGAGGCAGGTCCGATTCGTGCATCAGCCGCTCGACGAAATAGCGATAGCCCCGCTCTGTGGGCACGCGCCCGGCGGAGGTGTGGGGTTGGGTCAGATAGCCGTGCTCTTCTAGAATCGCCATTTCGTTGCGGATGGTGGCCGAGCTGACGCCCAACCCATAGCCCTGGATCCGTTTGGAGCCGACCGGTTGGGCGGCGGCGATATACTCCCGGACAACCAGGGCCAGGATCAATTGTTGACGTGGTGTCAGATCGCTCATCCTTTACCCCGGAAAGTTTTAGCACTCTGATTGTTAGAGTGCTAATGCACTCCATTGGGGATGATACCACGAATTGGCAAGGCTGTCAAATGGCAGGGGACGCGGTTGGCTCAGTAGGCGTGTCGGTCCTTGAGGATGCTGAAAAAGGTGCGCAGGATGATTTTAAAATCAAGCCAAAGGGACCAGTTTTCTATGTACCACAGGTCGTATTTGGTTCGTTCGGCGATGGATGTATCGCCTCGCAGCCCGTTGACCTGCGCCCAGCCGGTCATGCCCGCTTTTTCGCGGTGGCGGTCCATGTAGCGGGGGATGCTGCGCCGGAACTGCTCAACGTACACGGGGCGTTCGGGGCGCGGCCCGACCAGGCTCATTTCCCCCATCAGGACGTTGATGAGTTGGGGGAGCTCGTCAATGGAGAAGCGGCGGATAAAGCGTCCTACCCGCGTCACGCGGGGGTCGTTTTCCGTGGTCCAACCGGGGCCTGTGGCTTCGGCGTCGGTGCGCATGGAGCGGAATTTGAGACACCAGAAGGGTTTGGCATCCAACCCCATCCGCTCCTGGGCGTAGAACACGGGGCCGGGGGAATCCAGCTTGATCAGGATGGCGATGAGCATCAAAAAGGGAGAAAGGATGACCAGACCGATTGCGCTGCCCACCAGGTCCACCGCCCGTTTGAGGGTCAGCTTCCAGCCGCGCAGGGCAATATCCCGGACGACCAGCAGGGGCAAGCCGCCCAGGTCACCGATGCTCAGCTCGGTGGCGATGATTTGGAATAGGTCGGGAAAGATTTTGATGCCTACCTGGCCCCGTTCGCAGCGGGAGATGAGGGCCAAGAGCTCCTGGTGGCTCAGCTCCGGACGACCGATGATCACTTCTTGGATTTCGTGCTCGCGGATGAGATCGGGAATGTCGTCCACGCCGCCCAGGACGGGGACGCCCATGATCTCTTGGCCGGGAGGGGTATCGCCGTCGATAAAGCCGACGACTCGGTAGCCCAGGCGCGGCATTTGGCGGATCTTTTGCAAGATCATGCGCCCCACATCACCCGTGCCGACGATGAGCAGGCGGGTGATGCCGATGCCCCGTGTGCGCAGCCAATCACGCACCGCAATCCAGCCGGAGCGGCTCAGCGTGACCAGGAGAATCGTCAGCAGCCAGGCGTAAATGACCATGACACGGGGGAAATCCAGTTCCCAGGTGCTGTTTTTGAAGAGAAAAGTGGTGAGAGCGATTGTAACAATTGTGCCGATGGATGTGGTCGCAAAGATGCGGTAAAATTCGTCCAAACGGGGCATGGAGCGTTTGACATCGTACAGGCGGGAAAAGAAGTAGAGGGTGAGCATCGTCACGACCTGGATGATCAGCATGGCGGCGTAATCGCGGAAAGGGGCGATGGCGATGGCCGCCGGGGTGACGTTTTTGCGCAGCCAATAGGCCAGGTAAAAGGCCAACGTGACCATTACGGTATCGTTGATCGCAAGGATCAAGGCGAATAGAGCATCGGAACGGCGTTTCATCGGTGTTCACCACCTTCTGCGACCGGTACTGCCGAAGCCACCCCTCGCTTTTCCGGTGGGCGCAACCGATCTCGCAGGATGGCCCACCCCCCCAGCAGGGCGACGGCAGCGTAGATCAGCCGGTTAAGCGGTTCCGGTGTTTCTTGCTTGTAATGTTTGTCGTGGAAAAGGCGCATGGTTTCGTAGAATTTGGCGTTGGCGAAGCTGCTCCGCTGGCGGCTTGATTGGCCCTTGTAGTGCAAGACGGTTACGTCGGCGTTGTACCACACCTGCCAGCCCCGCTGCTTGATCCGGTAGCACAGATCCAGGTCCTCCGCATACATAAAGAACCGCTCATCCAGCAACCCCACTTCTTGGAGGGCTTCTCGCCGGATGAGCATAAACGCGCCGACCACCGAGTCCACTTCCGTCGTCATGTCGGGCGGCAGGTAGGTGACGTTGTAGCGGCCAAAGCGGCGGCTGCGGGGGAAGAGCTTGCTCAACCCGGAAAGGCGGTAAAAGGCAACCTCCGGTGTGGGGAAGCTCCGCCGACATGCTTTGTCCAAGCTGCCGTCGGCCCGCACCAAGCGCGGACCGGCCACGCCTGCTTGGGGGTGTGCCTCCATAAAAGCCAGCATTTCGGCAAGGGCAGAAGGAGGAAGGAGGGTGTCCGGGTTCAGGAGCAGGACGTAGCGGGGCGGGTCGGTGGATTGGTGCGTCGGTGGGGGGGCATCCGGCGGTCGGAAGCCGAATGCCCGCAAGCCCAGGTTGTTCCCTGCCGCATAGCCCCTGTTTTCGGCGCGGATAAGGTGCACTTGGGGAAATTCGGCGGCGACCATGTCTGCGCTGCCGTCGGTGGAGCCGTTGTCTACGACGCAGACGCGGTAGGCCAAATCCCCCCGGCTGTCAAACACCGAAGCCAAGCAGTCGCGCAACAGGTCGCGGACGTTATAGTTGACAATGACGATCCCCAAGTCAAGCACTTTCGCACCCCAGGTGGGAAAGGGTTGGTCATCCCCATTATACCGGACCTGGGACCATCGGCAAAATGGCGGCAGGTTCACGGCAGAGGATGAACGCAGATTTCAGCCCTTTGGTTCCAGTTTGAAGCCGTACCCCCGCACCGTCACCACATACTCACCGTCGGGGTCCAACTCGCGCAGGCGCAGGCGCACGCGCCGCACCAGGGCGTCGATGGCTTCATCGCTGATCCCTTCGGCTCGGTCCTCCGGCCAGACGGCGGCGATGATTTCCTCGCGGCTGTAGACGCGGCCCGGTTGCTCGGCCAAGAGGGCCAAGAGGGTGAACTGGGCCTGGGAAAGGGGCGGTTCCAGCTGCCGACCGCCCACATACACCTGCCGCGCTGCTCGGTCCAGCACCAGCCCCGGTCTGCCCTGGGCGGAGGGCAAGGGGGCCGTCGAGCCGTAATCTACAAAGGTCAATTTGATCAGGGGGGTCACCTGCACTTCATCGCCGTCGTTCAATACTACCGGCCCGGTGATGCGCCGCCCGTTGACAAACGTACCGTTCTTGCTGCCCAGGTCCTCCAGGACGTATCTTTCCCCTTCCCGGCGGATGCGGGCGTGGTGGCGGGAAACCCAGCGGTCGTCCACTACCACGTCGTTGTCCGGCCAGCGACCCAGGGTCGTTATCTCTTTGTCCAACGACCAGCGGCCCTTGATCTCTTCTCCTTCCGTCCACAGCAGCAGAGCCGCTTCTTTTTCCGACATCCGTTCCCCTCCTTGACAGGATGTGTCGGTTGCAGTAGTATTGCCTGTGGCGTATTGCGTATTGCATGGAGTGGAAATGCACGTTGGGCTGGAACCGGGCGCACGCCTGCGCAACCGATACGAAATCCTGGCCCTCATCGGCCAGGGGGGCATGGGCGCGGTCTACAAGGCTGCCGACCTGCGCCTGCCCGGTCGCCTGTGCGCCATCAAGGAGATCTGGCCGCCGCCCGGCATCGGCGCCGAGGCGTTGGCCCAGGCCCGGCGGCAATTCCTCCGCGAAGCCAGTACCCTGGCCCGCTTGGACCACCCCAACCTACCCAAAGTATCCGATTATTTCACCTTGCCCCCGGAAGAGACACCCGACGGCGACATCAGCCGCGATTACCTGGTCATGGACTATGTGCCCGGTCGGGATTTGCAGCAATTGGTCCGGCAGGCCAACCGCGAGGGACGTTTTCTCGACCAAGCCCAGGTCCTGGGTTGGATGGCCCAGTTGTGCGACGCCTTGACCTACCTTCACGGCCAGGAGCCGCCGGTCCTCCACCGGGACATCAAACCGGCCAACATCAAGCTGACCCCTGCCGGGCGCATTAAGCTGGTAGATTTTGGTCTGGTCAAGCCCCTGGACCCCGATGATCCCAAGACGCTGACCGGTTTGCGGGGCGTCGGCTCCCTGCCTTATACCCCTCTGGAGCAGTACGCCGGAGAGTTAGGCCACACCGACGTTCGCAGCGATCTGTATAGCCTGGGGGCGACTCTCTACCACTTGCTCACCGGTCGGCCCCCGGCCAGTGCCCAGGAGCGTTTCCTGGACCCGGAGGCCCTGGTGCCGCCCCGCCGGGCCAACCCGGCCATCGCCCCCGCCGTGGAAGAAGCGATCCTGGCCGCTCTGGCCCTCCATCCCAACGACCGTCCTCCGTCCGTAGCGGCCTGGGCGCAGATGCTGCAGGGGGAATCGCTCCCCGCGTCCGCTTCTGCTTCCCCCGCACCGACGGTTGGCTGGACAGAAGCGATCAAGGCGAACCGGTGGCTGCTCCTCCTGGCTTTGGCCACCGTCATCGCCGCCGTCGGCCTCACCCTGCGCTGAGGATAGCATGGAACCGGGCATCTGTCAATTGACAATCGTTCCCTTTCCGGGTATAATGTGTGCCCGGCGGGCGAATAGCTCAGTTGGAAGAGCACTTCCCTTACAAGGAAGGGGTCACAGGTTCAAGTCCTGTTTCGCCCACCAAGCGACGTAGGGGCAGGTCTGCGGCCTGCCCCTGTTTCACGCAGCAGGCAGAGGGACTGTATGGAACCGACAGGCACGTCATCGGACCGTCGCACCGGGCGGGGAACCCGACCGGCCCTGATCGCCATCCTGATATTGGGTGCGGTCTTTCGCTTCTACAACGTCAACTGGGACAAGGGGACCTACCACATCCACCCCGACGAACGCTATACGACCATGGTCATCACCCGCATCCAATGGCCGGATAGCTTGGCCGAGTATTTTGACACCAGCCGTTCCCCCCTCAACGCCCGCAACGTGGACATGGTCTACTTTTACGGGACTTTTCCCCTCTTTCTGACCAAGTTCGTCGCCGGTCAGCTGGACGTCTTGCAGACCATGTACGCCGAAATGCGCCCCGACACCGCAGAGTTTCTGGCCCGGCATCCTTCCTGGACCGGCTATGACCGCATCCACCTGGTGGGGCGTGTCCTTTCGGGCCTGTTTGACCTGGGTTCCGTCCTGCTTCTCTTTTTCCTGGCCCGCCGCATCTTTGACCGGCGGGTGGGCCTTATCGCCGCCTTTCTCCTGGCCCTGACCGTCCTCAACATCCAGGGTTCCCACTATTTCGTCGTGGATACCTTTCTCACCTTTTTCGTCCTGGTGGTCCTTTGGTTCACCCTGGATGTGGTGGAGGGCAAGGGTTGGTCGGCTTACCTGGGCGTAGGCGCGGCCATGGGCCTGGCCCTGGCCTGCAAGGTGAGCGTCTTTTTGCTGTCCGTCGTCGTCGCCCTGGGGGTCTGGCTGTGGGTGCGGCGGCAGGTGCTCGCCGGGCGGAGCGTGGGCGGCGCGTTGTGGCAGGCCGGTGCGGGTTTGGCCCTGGCCGTCGTTGCTGCCCTGGCCCTTTTCCGCGTCGCCCAACCCTACGCCTGGGCCGGTCCCGATTATGACGGCTGGGAGAGCATCCCCGAACCGTGGCAATCCAGGCTGCGGGTCCTGGAAAAGATCCCCGAACCGCTGCAACCGCTCCTCATGCCCAACCCCCGCTGGCTGGCCGACATCGCCGAGGCGGGCGCCCAACAGACCGGCGAGGCCGACCTGCCCTGGGGCCGCCAGTGGACCGAGCGCACGCCCTGGCTCTGGCCCCTGGAAAACATGGTCAAATGGGGGATGGGCCTGCCCCTGGGTATCGCCGCCTGGCTGGGCGTCGGGCTGGCGGTGGTCCAGACCGTCCGTCTCCGGCTGCGCAAAAAGCGGGGCATTGGGCATTGGGCATTGGTTATCATCCCCCTCTCCTGGGTGCTGCTCACCTTTTTCTGGCAAGGGATGCAATACGTCAAATCGGTGCGCTACTTTTTGCCCATCTTTCCCTGCCTGACCATGTTCGCCGCCTATCTCGTGGTCGCCGTCTGGGATTGGGCCGAGACGAAACGGCGGCGGGTGCGGATCGCCGCCGGGGTGCTGGCCGCCGTCGTCCTGCTGGGGGCGTTGGGTTGGGCCTTTGCCTTCATCCAAATCTACACCGAGCCGGTGACGCGGGTGCAGGCCACCCGCTGGATGTACGAAAACATCGAAAGCGGAGCCACCTTGCAAACCCGCACCGCCGATGGACGGCCCGGCAAGATACAGATTCCCTTGCCGTCGCGTTACATTTACGCCGCCAACGGCCAATGGCAGGTCACACCCTTTACCCCGCCGGAGGATGTGACCGCAACCGCCGTGGTGATGAACAACCTGACCGGCCTGGAAGGGCCGCGTGAGGGCGAATTTGAGGTCCAAATCACCGGCGAAGGGGGTGAGCTGTTGGCCCAGGGCCGGATCGCTGCTACCTTTGGCGGCGAAGGTGGCAAACGTCACGTCATTGACCTGCCCGATACCCCCCTGGAGGGCGGCAAAACCTATTACTTTCACAGCCGGGCGGTGCGCGGCGCGCCGCTGGTCAGCCAGGGGGCGGCCATCGCCAACGAGCATTTTGACGACCCCCTGCCCTTTAGCATGGACGGGCGCATTGCCTTTGGCGCGGGACCCTATCGCGGCCTGGAGCTGAAACTTTATGACGAGGACACGCCGGAGAAGCTGGAAGAGCTACTGGACACCCTAGACGAAGCCGATTATATCAGCATGAGCAGCGGGCGGCTGTGGCAATCCATCCCCCGCCTGCCGATGCGCTACCCGGTGACGACCCGCTACTACGAGCTCCTCTTTGCCGGGAAACTGGGCTTTGAAAAGGTCGCCGAGTTCCATTCCTACCCCCGCCTCTTCGGCATTGAGTTTGATGACACTTGGGCCGAAGAGCAGTTTACCGTCTATGACCACCCCAAGGTGCTCATCTACCGCAAAACGGAGGATTATGACCGGGAGAAGGTCAAAGCCATGCTCAGCGAGGGGATTGACTGGGACAGCATCCCCCACTGGCTCAACCCCCGCGACGTGCCCAAGTGGCGGCGGGAACAGGCCCAAAAGCAGGAGACGCAGGAGCAGCAGAACGCCTTGATGCTCGGTGAGGAACAGTGGCGGTTGCAGCAGCAGAGCGGGACTTGGGGGTTGATCTTTAACCGCTACGGCTTGACCAACCGCCTGCCGACCCTTTCCTGGCTGCTCCTCCTGGCCGTCATCGGCCTGGCCGCCCTGCCCTTGACCGTCGCCCTCTTTGGCTTCCTGCCCGACCGGGGCTACATCCTGGCCCGGCCTGTGGGCGTCCTGCTCCTGGCCTGGCTCTCCTGGATGCTGACCAACCTGACGCCCCTGCACTACACGCGGGGGACCATCCTGTTGGCCCTGGGGCTGCTGGCCCTGGCCTCTGCCGCGACCCTGGCCCGGCCCGCCCGGCGCGACCGCTTCCGCGAGTTGTGGCGCACGCGCAAGCGGTTTGTCCTCCTTGAGGAGGCCCTGTTCCTGGCCTTCTTCTTCCTCTTTTGGTTCATCCGCCGGGGCAACCCCGACCTATGGCATCCCTGGATGGGCGGCGAGAAGCCGATGGACCTGGCTTATCTCAACGCCGTCATCAAGAGCGTCGAATTCCCACCCTACGACCCCTGGTTCGCCGGAGGCTATTTGAATTACTACTATTTCGGCCAGGTGATGGTCGGCACGCTGATCAAACTCATCGGCATTGTGCCCAATGTGGCCTACAACCTGGCCATCCCCACCTGGTTCGCCATGACGGCGATGGGGGCGTTCAGCGTCACCTACAACCTGGTCGAGAGGGGAGACAGGGGAAGGAGAGAGGAGAAAGGGGAAAACGCCCCCTCTTTTTCTCCCTTCTGGTTCGCTTTGGCGGGAGCGGTCTTTGTGGCGGTGCTGGGCAACCTGGGCGAGATCCACCTGCTTTTGCTCAAGCTGGGCGAAGGAGTGCTGGAGAACTTCGAGAGTACCATCCCCGGCCTGGCCGGTTTGGTGCGGACGGCCATCGGCTCCTTTGAGGTGGTTTTCGGCGTCAAGGCGTTGCCCATCAGCATCAACGAGTGGTATTGGAACGCCAGCCGGATTATCCCCGGCGGCCCTTACGAATCGGTCATCACCGAGTTTCCCTTCTTTACCCATCTTTACGCCGACCTGCACGCCCACCTGATCGCCATGCCCCTGACCTTCCTCTCCCTGACCGTCGCCCTGGCGGTCATCCGGGGCAAAGGGGGCGGGGAGCGGTCGCCGGGCGTGGGGCATCGGTCGTCGGTCCTTCGCCGGGCTTTGCTTTTGCTCTTTTGGGGGCTGGTCATCGGCGCCATGCGGACGACCAACACCTGGGATGTGCCGCCCCATCTGCTCATCGTCCTGGGCACGCTGGTCATCGCCGAATACGCCCGGCAGGAGCGGTGGAGTTGGGGGCTGCTCGGCGCGGTGGCCTGGCAGTTCGCGCTGGTGTTCCTGCCGGGGTGGTCGTTGCTCTACCGGCCCTTCTGGGTCCATTACGGCGCGTTCTACAACAGCATCGGTTTGTGGACCGGCACGCGGACGGCGTTGTGGGCGTATCTGGTCGTCCACGGCCTGTTCCTCTTTCTCATCGTCAGCTACCTGCTGGCCCGGACCTTTGGCCGCCCCGCCGATCCCTTCCTGCGCCGCCTGGCCCTGACGTGGCGTTATCGCCACCGGAGGGAACGTCTGGCCCGCGCCGCCCGCATCGTCGGCGTGCGCGGCCTGCCCGTCGCCGAATCGCTGCAACTCCTGCTGGTGCTCCTGGGCCTGGGGCTGCTTCTGGCCGAAATCCTTTTCATCGTCCCCGGCCTGATCCCCTTCACCCGCCCCAATGCCGAGGCGTTGGAGCAGGGGGCCTACGCCTACCGCGGCCTGGGCGTCCTGGCCCTGGGGCTGCCCATCGCCCTGGCGGGGTTGTTGCTCCTCTTCCGGCCCGGCCTTTCGCCCGTCAAGCGGTTGTGGACCTACTTGGTGCTCCTGGGCCTGGCCATGACCCTGGGTGTGGAGGTGATCGTCCTGCAAGGCGACATCGGGCGGATGAACACCGTCTTCAAGTTCTATTTGCAGGTCTGGCTCCTGTGGGGCGTGACGGCGGCGGCGGCCCTGGCCTGGTTGGTCCCCCGCCTGCGCCGTTGGCAGGTGGGGCGGGGGCTGTGGCTGGGCATCCTGACCCTGCTCCTGAGCTGCGCCGCCCTCTATCCGCCGTTGGCAACCTCGGCCAAGATCCGCGACCGCTTTGACCCCTCCCTGGGGCCGGGGCTGGACGGTTGGGCCTACATGACCACGGCCCACTACTGGGACCCGAACAACGCCCAGTACGATCTCAAGTGGGATCTAGAAGCGATCTACTGGCTGCTGGACAATGTATCCGGCACGCCGGTCATCCTGGAGGGGCAAACGCCGGAATACCGTTGGGGGAGCCGCTATGCGATCAACACCGGGTTGCCCACGGTGCTGGGGTGGAATTGGCATCAGCGGCAGCAGCGGGCCGCCGCCGGGGAGCAGGAGGTTTGGGCCAGGGCCAACGATGTGGCGATGGCCTACAACACCCTGGACCCCAAACACGCCCAGGCGATCCTGGATCAATATGGAGTGCGCTACATCATCGTCGGGCCGTTGGAGCGGGCCTACTATGAGGCCGCCGGGTTGGAAAAGTTCGACCAGATGGTGGAGATGGGCCTGTTGCAGGTGGTGTTCCGCAACAAAGAGGTGACAATTTACCGGGTTGAGGATCGGTAGGTCGGGGAATGGCCGATGTGACCCTTGCCTGTTGCTTCCGCAGGCATTGCTGGACATTTCCGGCGGAGTGGAGTATAATCTTTCCACCGTCCCGATGCCCGGAGTCGCGCCATGTTAGCCAAAGTCACCAGTTTTGCCCTCATCGGTTTGGATAGCACCCTGGTGGACGTGGAGGTGGACATCAGCCGGGGGTTGCCTTCCCAAACCATCGTTGGCCTGCCCGATGCCGCCGTCCGCGAATCGTCGGAGCGGGTGCGGGCGGCCATCGTCAACTCCGGTTTGATCCATCCCCGCGCCCGGCTGACGGTCAACCTGGCTCCCGCCGATCTGCGCAAAGAAGGCCCGGCTTACGATCTGCCCATCGCCGTTGGCATCCTCTTGGCTTCGGGGCAGGTAAGCGCGGATCTTTCGGATGCGGGATTGATCGGAGAACTTTCCCTGGACGGGCATGTGCGGGGTGTGACCGGCGTGCTGCCGATGGCCGTCGCCGCCCAGGAGCACGGGCTGCGCACCCTTTATGTGCCCCAGGCCAATGCCGCCGAAGCAGCCCTGGTGGCCGGTCTGGAGGTGATCCCGGTAGCCAGCTTGGCCGGTTTGGTGGGCCATCTGCACGGCTACGCTCCTATCGCGCCCTACGAGCACGCCGTGCCCGATGATAACGCCCCTGTGGTTTATCCGGTGGATTTCCGTGATGTGAAGGGGCAGGAACATGTCAAACGGGCATTGGAGGTCGCGGCTGCCGGCGCCCACAATGTGCTGATGACCGGTCCACCGGGAGCGGGCAAAACCCTGATGGCCCGCGCCGTGCCCTCCATCTTGCCCCCCATGACCTTTGAGGAAGCGATCACCGTCACCAAAATCTACAGCGTCGCCGGGCAGCTCCCACCCGGCACGGCCTTGATCAGGCAGAGGCCCTTCCGTGCCCCTCACCATACCATCAGCTTCGCCGGTTTGGTCGGCGGGGGAAAGGTTCCCGGTCCGGGCGAGATTTCGCTGGCCCATCGGGGGGTTCTCTTCCTTGATGAGCTACCCGAATTCGGCACACGCCTGTTGGAGATGTTGCGCCAACCGTTGGAGGACAAACGGTTGACCATCGCCCGAAGCGCGGGTTCCGTCTCGTTCCCGTGCAATTTCATGCTCATCGGCGCGATGAACCCCTGCCCCTGTGGTTGGTACGGCGATCCGGTCCACGAATGCACCTGCACGATGAGCATGATCGGCCGCTACCAAAAACGCATCTCCGGACCGTTGCTGGATCGGATTGACATCCATATTGAGGTTCCGCGCATTGAGTATGAGAAGTTGTCGGATGAGCGACCGGGAGAGCCGTCGGCGGCCATCCGGGCGCGGGTGGAGGCTGCGCGGGAGCGGCAGCGGAAGCGGTTTGAGGGTACGCGCTTGCTTGCCAACGCCGATATGGGACCGGCGGAAGTGCGCGAGTATTGCCGGGTCGGTGAGGAGGGTCAAAGCCTGCTCCGGGCGGCGATGAAGCAGCTCCACCTGAGTGCCCGTGCCTATCATCGCATCCTCAAGCTGGCGCGTACAATCGCCGACCTAGAGGGCAGCGACGAGATCCAAACGGTGCATCTGGCCGAAGCAATCCAGTATCGGCCCCGACAATCGGGTTGATCGCTGCCGTTTTTCCCCGCCCGATCAGGTCGTCGGTTCCAGAGGTGGCGGAGCTTCTATCTCTTCCTTTTCCTCGCCGGAAAAGATGCGTTTCATCACCCGGTCCACCAGGTCAAAGATGCGGTTCTCTTTGAACCCGGCAGCCCAGGCGACGGGGTAAATGATCCAGGGGGTCACCAGGGCCAGGGAATCGCCCCCTTCCTGTTGCAGCCCTGCGGGCAGGATCCCCAAAGTCATCATCAGGTGGAAGAGCATGTAGACGGTTGCCCCCAGGACCAAGCCCAGGAACGGTTTGCCCACGTAGGAAAGGTTGTACTGGCTGTCAAAATCGCGCCGCCCCACATGTTTGAACAGGCTGTACCAGACGGCGACCACGCCCCCCAGCCCGCCCCACAGCATGGCCGATAGAAAAATGCCGATCTCAATATCCGCCTGCAGACCCCATAGGGAGTTTGCGCTGGCAATAACTTCGGTGAGGTTAAGGGTGATCAAGGCCCCCAGGAAGACGATCACCCAAAGGAACCCCCAGGCGGTGATCTTCCAGGCATATTTCTTGGCTTTGACCTCGCTTTCCGTCGCCCGTTTGAGGCGGGCGCGCACCTGGGCGAGATAGTATTCGGCTTGGGGGAGACGGGCGGCTTCTCGGCGCATGAGAATATCCCGTGCCTTGAGGAGCTTATTATAGCAGTCGGTGGCGATGTCTTCGTTTTCCCCCACTTTGGAGAGGACCTGCTCATAGGTCTTGGCGATCTCCTCTTCCATCTCCCGGAGCCGGGCTGCCCCCCAACGGCGCAGCAGCTTTTCTTCCTCCTCCGGGCTGAGATCCATCTCCGGCAGCTCCAGGGGTTCGACCTCTTCCTCCGGCTCTTGGACATCGTAGGTGGCCAGCGGCTCAAGATCGCCCATGTCAAAATAGCCGGTCACGGTGCGGGCCGGCAACAGGTCCTCGGAAACTTCTTCCTCTTCAGGGGGAGGGGCCGAAATGGCGACCTCTTCTTGCAATTCCTGTTCTTCCATTGTTACCTCCGGCGGGGGGCTGATGTCCTCGACGGCGGGGTCGGACGGCTCCTCGG
Source organism: uncultured Anaerolineaceae bacterium (assembly GCA_964593865.1). Lineage (GTDB taxonomy): Bacteria > Chloroflexota > Anaerolineae > JAAYZQ01 > JAAYZQ01 > CAZQKE01. The sequence goes on from CAZQKE010000034.1 coordinate 55,762, forward strand.
CGACCATTGCTTCGTGGAACAGGGCCGTCTCATCCTCCGGCGATAGGGTCGGTTCCTCTTCTGCGGGGGAAGTCATTGTTGCCTCCTTGTCTGCGGTGGAGGGGGAGATGGCTTCCATCTCTTCGGCGAGGAACAGGTCTAGGTCGGCGTCGTCTAGGACGGGTTCCTCAACGGGTGGGGGCGTTTCTTCTGCCGGAAGGTCGCCGCTTTCCGGTTGGGGGGGCAAGGGTTCTTTGGGGACGGGTTCCGCGATGCCCACCGGTGCGATCTCGACGGGGGCAGGCTCGCCGAATAGGATTTCCGCGCCGCGCCCTTTGAGAGTGGATCGTCGCTTGGCCATTTTCCTCACCTCCATCAAACCGGATCGGCGACCGTGGGTCGGGAGAAAGTTCCGGTGACGCTTCTGTGCATCTCGGTCTATTCTACCTCAAAGTAGTGTAACTTGCAAACTCGGCGGACTGCGCCCACATCCCCTTGAAATGCGCCCCGCAAAGGCCGGTGCCGGAGAAACCCTCCCGCAGGTCTCAGGCCCGCGGGAGGGTTTGTTACGCCTCCGGTGTGAAATTCTGCGGACGTGTTTGCCCGTCGGCGACCGGGGCCGGGTGATCGTCATTCGAACGCCTGCAGACGGCGTTTGATCTCCTGTTCCAACCGTTCAATCTCTTTTTGCAGGTCCCGCTCCTGCCGGTCAAGCGACCGCAGTCGGTCTTCGGTCTCGTCCAGCTGGGCTACGTAGCGCGCCCGCAACGCTCCTTCCTTGCCGACTTTGGAAAGAACTCCCATATTGCCCTGGATCTGTTTTTGGGCTTTGTAGATCTTTTGCCGCTCTTTGTCTATCCGGGCGATGGCCTTTTTCTTGTCGGCGATTTGTTCCCACAGGGATAGCAGCTCGGCCAATCGGTCATAGGTCCGGCGGTCCAAAAGGCCGTCGCGTAAGTAGCGTTGCAGCCCCTGGAAGGATTGCTTTTGCAACGATTCGCGGCGGCTCACCAGGCGGCGTTCTTGGACGCGGAAGGTCGCTTCTCCCCGCGCCGGGACCCGGACTTCAAAGCGATAGTGCTCGTCGGTGCGTTCGCGTGGGTCGGGGGTTTCAAACAGTTTGTAGCGGGCCGTGCGACCGTGCTCCACCAGGATCGTTTTCTCCTCGCCGGTGTGGTTGTTGACCCGGTATTCCCGCCAGAGGATGTCCCATTCCTCAATGAGCAGGTACGCGCCTTTGATGGACAGCCCGTGGGTTTCCCGTCGTGAGCCGCTTTCCTCGCGGACCTTGATGCCCAGTTCAACGGCGTAAGGGACGACGATCTCGCCGCCGACGGTGGTAAAGGGCAGCACCGCTTCGCCCACGTATTCGCCCCCTTCTATGACCGTCACCGGGCCGCGTTCCAGGGTCAGGCCGGTTTCGTTTTTGAGTCGCAATGTGGCCACGGGGTGGGTGGGGAGTTTGTAGCCGTTGTAGAGGAGGTCTTTGCGGTGCTGCAGCTCGGCGGAGACGATGGGAACCATGGCCGATTGCCCCCGCCGGACCGTAACCGGTGTGCTGATGACGTACTGGAACAGTTCTCCCAGGTCTTCACCTTCGGTTGCCACCGGAGCAGCCTCGGCCAGCGCCTCGCGGCTGATCGCTTTGGGGGCACGGGGTGCGGCCTGGAGCATCTCCGGGGCGGGAGCCGGGGCGCGCATGGCCGCCCTCACCCCCAAGGTTCTGAGCGCAGGCTCTTCTTCAAAGGGTTCCTCGGCTTCGGTGAATTCAACCGGTGCGGCGGCCACGCGGACCTCTTCCTCAACCACGGGTCGCTCCGGGGTAAAGGGGGTGTAGAGGTCATAAATGAAACTGATGGGCATTCCGGCCACCAGGGAGAGGGAAATGCCTTCCAGGTCTTCTTCCAACTGGTTGTCAAAGATGCCCCACCCCATCAGCAGGGCACGGCCTTGCTCCTTGTCGTCTCCGTCCGTCACCAGACGGTAGCTCACCCGCCAGGTAGGGGCGGGGGCGACGTAGCTCACAGAGAGGTCGTGTTCGCCGGGGGTCAGGCGGATCGTCACCTTACGGTACTTTTCTTGTGTGAGGGCCGTGCTCAGGAAGAAGCGTAGGTCGTCGGCTCCCTGCTTGTCCAGGATGTCTACGGTTTGTATCCGGCCCAGGGTGACGATTTGCACTTGGTTGGTTTCATCCAAAAGCAGGGAGACGGGCGATTCGGCCAGGGGCTGGCGGTCGGGCAGTTCGTCAAGGCCCAGTAGCGTACCGGTCCACTCCTCTCCCCCGAGCACCAGGCGTACCCTCCGCCCACGCAGGCTGATGAGCAGATCGCGCAAGCTGCGGTCATCATCCAGGCGCACGGAGCAACCGGCCAACTGCTCCTCGCGGCTCCGCGGCGTGGCATAATCCACGCCCAGCACCTGTCCTTCGCCCCAATCAATGGCCGTCAGGCTTTTGAGGATGTCGTTCATCTCCTCCACGCGGAAGGAAAGATCTACCTCCTCGCCGCTCACCTGGGCGCGTCGTTCAAAAAAACCGACGCCGTGCTTGTACAGCGTCATGTGGGTAATCGGCAGGTCAGTCATCGTTCATTCTCTCCTTTCCCGGTATAAATGCGTTTGCCCCGATCACCCCTTGCCCCGGCGGTCAAAGAGCCGCGCGGCCACCTCCTGTAGCCGCGCTATCCCTTTGACCTCATCGGCCAGGAGGGGCAACCGGGTGATGGTCATCCGTCCGCCGTATTCCCGCTCCAGCAGGTCCAGGTAGGGCCGCTGCATGGCCTGACGACGGCGCATGAAATCGGAATCGGCCTGTGCCACAACGTGGTTGACGATCAGGTGGCGGATGGTCAGGCCAAAGCGGGCGAACTCGCCCACCAGCCGCCGCGCTTGGTAGACGCCCAACGCCTCCGGGATGGTCACCAACACGAACTCGGCATTGGTCCCATCCCGGAAAAAGTCGGCGATCTCGCCCGAAAGGGCCTGCCAGCTTTCGATCAAGGCCAGGAAGGGGGTCTGATTGAGGTGGAGTTTATCGCGGACGCTCAGGTACACTTTGGGAGCGGCGCGCAGGTGGCTAAGGAACTTGTGGGGCAGCTCCAGCAGGCGCAGGGTATCGCCTGCCGGGGCGGTATCCCACACCACCAAGTCATAACGTCCGCTCCGCACCCGTTCCAAGATGAAATCAAGGAGGAACTCTTCCTGGATGCCGGGGGCCATGCCGACGTAATCCACCACCTCGTCGTAGGGCATGTCTACGAACACCTGGGCAGCCTGGTAGATCTCCGGGCCGAACTTGACCTTCCAGCGGCGCATCACCTCATCGGGGTTGATCTCCAGGCCCCACAGGTTGGGCACGCCGGGGATGGGGGTCTCCGTCGCGCCGATCTCGGTCTCGAAAATGTCCGAAAGGGAAGGGGTCAGGTCACTGGACAGGACAAGGGTCCGCCGCCCGGCCTGGGCAAAATGGAGGGCCGTCGCCGCCGAAGTGGTCGTCTTGCCCACGCCGCCCTTGCCGCCGAACATGAGGACCCGCTTGCGGGTGCGGTCCAACGCTGCTAGAGACATGGTTCTCTCCGGGAACGTTTATCCCAACGCACGACCGGTGGTAAAGAGCCGCCGGGTGCGGAACAGGTCCAAATCGCCTTTTTGCGGGCCGGGCCGAGGTGTGCAGAGAGGCCCGGAGCGGTGGATGGGGCGCACCTACCCTCCGTGCGACCGGCCTGGGAAGGGCTTGCCGGAGATAGGTCCATCAGGCGAATAGTTCCCGCAACCAGGCGAGGAATCGCTGCCAGAGCGACACGGCCACCGAGGGGATTTCCCCTCCCGGTTCCGGGGCCGGGGCGAAATCAAGCAACCGGCCCACCGGCTGCCCCGTTTCGTCATAGTCCACGCGCACATAGGTCAGGCGGCGGTCGTCGGTGAACCGCTCCGGGTGCTCAAAGAGGTCTTTCCACGTTTCCTTGCCCGCGCCGCCGAAATCGGCCCGCCAGGTCCACGTCCCGCTGTTGATGTACAGGCCGCCGTCGGGCAACGGTTCCCGGCCTGCGTCGTGGGTGTGGCCGAACGTCACCAGGCGGACGCCCTCCTCGGCGGCCCGCCGACCGGCGATTTCGTACAGGGAGGAATGGACCTGCTCTCGGATCCGGTCGGCCAGGGCCACGGGGTCGGCGACGACGGACCGGGGGACAACCGCCTCGGCCACGGCGTCGGCGGGTTGCGGGGTCAGCAGGCGCAGCACCTGACCGTTGAATTCGGCCCGGAAGGATTCGTCGCTTTCGTAACGGGCGGCCAATTCCTCCACCCCCGCGGAATCCGCCAGCCGACGGGCCAACGCCTCCGCTTCGTCCGGTTGGGCGTCCAGAAATCCCTCCTGCACCAGCCCCGGCAAGGCGCGGAGCAGGATGCCCAATGCCTTGACGGCAAAGGGAAAGTCATAGGCCAGGGCATAGAACAGCAGCGACGTGATCGGTTTCACGCCGTCGATCCAGTACCGCTCCCGCTCAATCTCGTTGAACACGTCCATCACGAACCAGGAACCGGGCGGCAGGGCCAGCTGGCCCGGTCTGTCGTGGTCGTGGGGTTCTTCCATGTCCCGGACGCGGTCCACGCGCTCGGCGTACTGGTTGCCGTGCTCTACGTAAATCCCTTCGCGGCTGATGCGCCGTTCCTCAAAGGTCAGCAGGGGTGCTTTGGGGCCGACGGCTTCCAACTCGCGGCGGATGCGTTCCTGGACGCCCGACCAATGCAGGTTGAGGTCGTGGTTGCCTTTGATGAAGGTGATGCTGCGGCGCGGCGGCCCGACCTGCAGGAAGCGGCGCAGGGCGTCGAAGAAGCGGGGGTGACCGCCGATGATGATCTCCATTTTGCGGACCGAATCTTCTTCGGAGGAGGAGTGATACGCCTCCGGCGGATAGGCCGCCGTCGGGTCAAACTCGTCCCGGTGGGGGACCTGGAGCATTTCAAAGGTGTCGCCGTTGAAGATCAGCTCCACATCGGCTCCGTCGCGGTCGCTTTCGGCGGCGGTCTGCTCCAAGAGGGCGGCGAATTCGTCGTCGCTGGTGAAATCCTCCAGGGGGTTGCCTTCGGCGACGCGGCCTGCGCTCAGGTGCAGGTCGCTGACGATGATTTTGAACTTGCCGGACATTAGCCTTGCTCCTTTCTCCGTTCCTCATCATGGATGCGCCACAGCCTTTCCAGCCAGGGGGCCGTGACCGCCTCCGGGATGCAGTCACCCCGCCGCAGGTAGGGTTTGATGTCCAAGATGGGCGTGCCTTCGTAGGCATCCAGACCCTGCACGCGGAGACGGTTTCCCCGGCGTTCCAGCAGGCGCACGGCGGTCAGGGCGATAGGGTTGGGCCGCTGGGGGGACCGGGTGGCGAAAAAGCCCACGGCGGGCAGTTCGCGGCGGCGTTCGGGGTGGACGTGGAGGGCCGTCGGCGGCCCTGCGCTATCGAGCCACCAAAGGACCCAGATGTGGGAAAACCCCTCGATGCCGTCCAGGGCGGCGGCCCAGGCGGGAGCGATCTCTATTTCGGCTTCCTGCTCCTCCCAGCGGTCGCCCTTTGCCCCTCTGGGACGCCCGGCAATGACGCGACCGATGGGGTGCAGGGTGAGTCGGGATCGCCCGCCCTCCGATGTGGTTTGTTCGTTCATCTTGCCTCCCCCGGCCATTATAGCGCATCCCGGCGGTCGTGGCAAGATGGCCTGTCCGGGGCAATTGCCCGCTTACGATGGGGCGTGGCTGCGGGGCCGATAGGGTTTCTTTTGGACGAAGGCCAGGCGGCTGCGGGTGGCATGGTTGCCGATGAGCAGCAGCAATGAAACGGTGAACAGCACGACCGGGACGGCCAGGGCCAGGCTCAGAATGATGAGCAGGGCCAGGATGACGAGCAGCGTCAGCGAAAAGGCGGGGGTGATGAGGACCATGGCCAGGGCACTGCGCAGGGCCACCCCGACCTGCTCCTTTTCCAATTCCAGGATCATGGGGAACCAAAAGATCTGAACGGTGAGCCAATAGAGGCCCAACGCCAGCCAAAAGATCAGGATCGGGGCACGCCACTCCTCCGGCAGGATGATGCTGTAGAAGCGGACGTTGGACGCCCACAAGACCAAAGCGATGAGGTTGCCCCCCGCCACCAGTAAGCTTTTGGCCCAGTAACGGCGCAGGCCGTGGAAAAAGGTTCCCCAACCGACCGCTTTGCCCCTGGCGACCTGGTTGGTGACGAAGGCCAGCCCGCCGCCGACGATGGGCAACGGGAGGGCCAAAAGCAGCGTCAGGCCCAGCACCAAGGCGACGCTCTCGCTATCGGCCAGGAACGTCAGGGGCAAGGCCGGCAGGAAGGCGGTTACGCTCCACAGGACATTGAGGACTACCAACAGCACAAACTCGTCCCACAGGTCCTGCAGGCTGTAGCGGAGCACTTGGAGCGCGTCTATGATGGAAGTCAATTCGCCGCCTCCCCCGAAAAGCGGTGGGTTTTGCTCACCCGTTGTACAGCGGACTCATGCGGCGCAGTTTTTCCACAATGCCGGGCAGGATGTCCAAGACATAGTCCACGTCCTCTTCGGTGTTTTCCCGGCCCAGCGTCAGGCGCAGGGAGCCGTGGGCCACCTCATGGGAAAAGCCCATCGCCGTCAGCACATGGGAGGGTTCCAACGAGCCGCTGGTACAGGCCGAGCCGCTGCTGGCCGCCACGCCCATCAGGTCCAGGTTGAGCAGAATCGATTCGCCTTCAATGTATTTGAACAGGAAACTGGCGTTGTTGGGCAGCCGCCGGGTGGGGTGACCGGAAAGTTGGCAATCGGGAATGCGTTCCAGGATGCCGGAGATCAGCCGATCCCGCAGCCGGGTGATGCGGGCGTTCCTCTCTTCCACCTCCTCATACGCCAGCTTGAGGGCGGTTGCCAAGCCGACGATGTAGGGGACGTTTTCCGTCCCGGCCCGTCGCTTGTGTTCGTGGGAACCACCGGTCTGCATCGGCAGCAAAGGCGTGCCCCGTCGGACGTAGAGCAAGCCCACCCCCTTGGGACCGTAGAATTTGTGGGCCGAAAGGGAAAGCAGGTCCACGTTCAGGGCCTCCACGTCCAAACTGAGGGTTCCGCCGGCCTGGACGGCGTCGGTGTGGAAGGGGATCTTGTGGGCGCGGGCGATCCGACCGATCTCGGCGATGGGCTGGATGGTCCCCACTTCGTTGTTGGCGTACATGATGCTGATGAGGGCCGTGTCGGGGCGGATGGCCTTTTCCACGTCGGCGGGGTCCACCATGCCGTAGCGGTCCACCGGCACGATGGTTGCCTCAAAGCCGAAATACTCTACCAACTGCTCTACGGTGTGGCCGACGGCGTGGTGCTCAATGGGCGAGGTGATGATGTGGTTCTTTTTGGCCCGATGCCGCCGGGCAAAAGCCACGCCGCGCAAGGCCAGGTTATCACTCTCGGTCCCGCAACTGGTGAATACGATCTCGCGGGGGGCACAGTGAAGGATGTCGGCCACCGTCTGTCGTGCTTCGTCCAGGGCGTGCCGTGCCTCCCGCCCCAATTCGTAGATGCTGGACGCATTGCCGTACTTTGTGGTCCAAAAGGGCAGCATGGCCTCTACCACGCGGGGGTCTACTGCCGTTGTCGCCGCATGGTCCAAATACACCGTTCGTTTTTTCTCCGTCATGGTTTCACCTCTTTGCAAAGACTTGGCTAGCGGTCTCCAAACAAACCGGTGCTCAGATACCGTTCCCCTGTATCGGGCAGCAGGGTGACGACCGTCTTGCCCTCCCCCAACCGCCGGGCCACCCGGACCGCCGCCCAGGCTGCTGCCCCCGACGACATGCCGCACAACAAGCCCTCCTCG
>CAZQKE010000035.1:0-3493 GCA_964593865.1 uncultured Anaerolineaceae bacterium
AAAAATGGAGTTTCAACGACGAATCTCTCAACTGATCGGAAAACACGGAGACGTGTTACGCAACCCTTCCCGGCAAACCATGATCGAAGAAGCGGTCCGAAATCGGGAGGCCATCATCAGTGCCAACGGCGCCCTGGCCACCTGGACTCCCCCCGAATCCACGGGGCGCAGCCCCAAAGACACCTACATTGTCCGCCATCGGGAAAGCGAAAGCGAGATTGACTGGGATTCCCCCAACAACATCCCCCTGGAACCGGAGACCTTTGACATGCTCCTGGAAGACGCCCTCCGGACCCTGGCCGCCAAAAAGCGGCTGTACGTCACCGACCGGGTGCTGGGGGCCGATACCTCCTATGCCCTGCCGGTCCAGACGGTCAGCTACTGGGCACTGACCGCCCTCTTTACCGACAACATGTTCCGCCCCATCCCGCCCGACCTGGAACGCAGCGTCTTTGCCGACCGGCCCTTCCACCTGTTGGTCGTCCCCTACGATAAACTGGATCGGCGGAAATATGAGGGCCGCCTGCGCCGTCTGCCCGATGGCCGCACGTCCGATATGGCCGTGGCGATGGATTTCGACCGGCGGCTGGGCGTGGTCTATGGCTCGGCCTATGGCGGCAGCGTCAAGAAACTGATGTTCACCGTGCTCAACTACCTGCTGCCTGGCGAAGGCATCCTGCCCTTGCACTGCTCGGCCAACGAAGGGCCGGACGGCGATGTCGCTTTGTTGCTGGGCCTTTCCGGCACGGGCAAGACGACCCTGAGCGCGGACCCCGGCCGCGCCCTCCTGGGCGACGATGAGCACGGCTGGAGCGACCACGGCATTGCCAACTTTGAAGGCGGCTGCTACGCCAAACTCATCAACCTCCGCGAGGAAAAAGAGCCGGAGATTTGGCACGCCGTCTTTCACCGAGACGATTACCGGCACCATGGGGCCATCGTTGAAAACTGCATGATCTACCCCTGGGGTGCGTTTGACGTGGACGACGACCGCTACACCCCTAACTCGCGGGCCTCTTATCCGCTGCGCTACCTATCCAACATCAAGACCCCGCCCGTGGGCGGTCATCCAAAGACGATCCTCTTTCTCACCGCCGATGCCAACGGCGTCCTGCCGCCCGTCTCCAAGCTGACCCCGGAGCAGGCCATGCTCTGGTTCCTGATGGGCTACACTTCCAAGCTGGCCGGAACCGAAACCGGCATCATTGATCCGGTGAGCACCTTTTCCCGCTTTTTCGGCGAGCCGTTCATGCCCCGCAACCCCGATGTCTATGCCCGGATGCTGGGTGAAAAGATGAAACGGCACGGCTCCCAAGTTTACCTCATCAACACCGGCTGGAGCGGCGGGCCTTACGGCATCGGAGCGCGCATGGACATTGACATCACCCGATCCATCGTGCACGCGGCCCTGAGCGGCGACCTGGACGACGTTGAATATGACGAGGATCCTCTGTTCCACATCCTGGTCCCCCGCACTTGCACCGACTGTCCCTCCGACATCCTCAACCCGCGCAACACCTGGGCCGATAAAGACGCCTTTGACCAAAGGGCACGCAAGCTGGCCGCCGATTTCAGCGCACACTTTGACAAAGCCTACGGCAACAAGGGAATCGACCCGGCAGTAGCCAGCCAATGTCCGGGTAAGTGAGAATCGCCGAGATCCGGTGGAAAGACACCCCCTTGCGGGCAGCGCGATCTCCCGATGCGGCGAGTTGGGGATTGCGACCGGCCATGATATAATGCCCTCCATGCGAGCGCAGATTTTTGAAGGTGGGCAGACTGCCTGGGATGAGCGGATCGCTGCCGCGCCGGGGGGGCATCTTTTGCAAAGCTGGGCCTGGGGGGAACTCAAGGCTCGCTTCGGTTGGCAGGTCCGGCGGGTGGCCGCGGGTTCGGCCTGTGCCCAGGTGCTCTTTCGCCCTTTGCCGGCCGGGCTGGGGACGATTGCCTATGTGCCCAAAGGCCCTGCCGCCGATCTCGGCGACCGGGTGGCTCTGGAGTCGTTGCTGGACGCCATCGCCCCCCTGGCTCGGCAGCTGCGGGCCATCTGCCTCAAGGTTGAGCCGAACGTGGAGGACAACCCGGAAACCGTCGCCCACCTCCGCGCTCTGGGCTTCCGCCCCAGCCCCCAGACGGTCCAGCCGCGTCGCACCATCGTACTGGACCTGGCCGCCGAACCGGAAGCGATCCTGGCCCGCATGAAGTCCAAGACCCGCTACAACATCCGCCTGGCCGGACGGCGGGGCGTGACCGTCCGTCCCGGTGGCGCCGACGACCTGTCCGCCTTCTACCGGCTTATGGAGATCACCGCCCGGCGCGACGGCTTTGGCATTCACAGTCGGGCTTACTACGAGGCCGTTTACCACCTGTTCATCGCGCCGGGACAGGGCCGCCTGCTGCTGGCCGAGTATGAGGGCCGGTTGCTGGCCGGGTTGATCGTCCTGGCCTTTGGCGGGACGGCGATCTATATGTACGGCGCATCCTCCGATGCGCATCGTAACCGGATGCCCACCTATTTGCTCCAGTGGGAGGCCATCCGATGGGCGAAGGAACGCGGCTGCCGCACCTACGACCTGTGGGGTGTCCCCGATGAGGAGGAAGCCACCCTGGAAGCCGAATTCACCCGACGGCGCGACGGACTGTGGGGTGTTTACCGCTTCAAGCGGGGCTTTGGCGGGCGGCTGGTGCGCAGTGTGGGGGCCTGGGACCGGGTCTATGCGCCGCTGCGCTACCGGCTCTACGCGGCAGCGGTCCGCCGACGGGGGGGCTGATGGAAATCGTAGGAGTCACCCAGGCGCAGGATTGGGACCGCATCTTGCTGGACCTGCCCAACCCTCACGTTCTGCAAAGCTGGGAATGGGGCGCGTTCAAAGCACGCCACGGCTGGCGGGCCGACCGCTTGCTCTTTCGGCAGGGGGAGCAGGTGGTGGCCGCCGCCTCGCTCTTGCAACGGACGCTACCCCGGTTGCCGGTTTCGATCCTCTATGTGCCCAAAGGCCCTCTTCTTGACTGGACCGACCTGCCCCTGGCCGCCGACGTGCTGGCCGCCCTGGAGCGGGTTGCCCGTCGTCGGCGGGCCTTGCTCCTCAAAATAGATCCCGATGTCTACTATCCCGATGCCGCACCCGCCTTTTCATCCCGCCCGGCCAACGCCCCCCGGCTTGCCGACCTGCTGCGGGCGCGGGGCTGGCGTTTCTCCGGGGAGCAGGTCCAGTTCCGCAACACCGTCCTCTTGGACCTGCGCCGCAGCGAAGACGAGATCTTGGCAACCATGAAACAGACCACACGCCGCAACGTCCGCTTGGCAACGCGGCGCGGTACGACGGTGCGCCGGGGCACATCCGCCGATTTCGGTGCTTTTTACCGCCTCTATGCCGAAACGGCGCAGCGACAGGGGTTCGTCATCCGCCCTCCCGACTATTATTTTGACGCTTGGGGGAGCTTCCTGAAAAAGGGCCTGGCGCACCTGCTCCTGGCCGAGTTCGCGGGCGAG
>CAZQKE010000036.1:0-42668 GCA_964593865.1 uncultured Anaerolineaceae bacterium
GGCCGAGCTGCGCAGGGCGGCCTCGGCGACCAGGACGGCAACCCCGGCGTCGCTGACGGCCCACTTGTTGCCCTTTTCGGCGGCGGGCATACACAGATCCATCACTTTGGCCGCCGCCTCGGCGATCCGCAAGGGGACATCCGTGGCAACCTTGATGGCTTCTTCCATAGCCTTGGCCCGTTCGGCCTTTTCCTCCTCGGTTCCGCGGGGCATCTTGGCCGCCTGGGAATAGCCGCTGTAGGCAGCGACATCGGCTTCCAACAGCTCGGTCAGTTCGGCCCGCAGGGCCTCCGATTGTTCCAACAGGGCTTTGATGTCATCCTGCACCTCTTCATAACCCTTTTTGCCCAGGGTCAGGTTGCAGACCATACTGACCAGGGCCGCGCCCAACGCACCGCTCAGGGCGGCCACGCTCCCTCCACCGGGAGCGGGGGTGTTGCTTGCCAACTCATCGAGAAAATTGGTAACGGGTTTATCTACAAGCTTCATCTGTCTTCCTCCGTCTTTAGATGCGACGCAACTCCTCTGGAGATCGGGCACCCCGCAGGCCCAAATGCACGGCCCGCAAAATGTTCACATCTCCGGCAGGCAGGTAGTAGCGTACAAAGTCCTGCGCACTCTCCCGCCGGGAGAGCAACTGTTTGAAAAATCGGTCATGTCTACGGTTCTCCTCCTTTAGTCGGCCAGCAATCCTTTTTCTTTCAGCAGCCCGATGGCATCGGAGAAATGCTTGTCCAACCCCAGGGTCTTGGCATCTTGGCCGTAGGCCACGCCCATCAGTTGGGTGAAATAGACAATGGGGATCTCCGAATCATCCCCGAACTTTTCGCCGATTTGCTTCTGACGCATATCCAGGTTGGCGTGGCACAAGGGGCAGGCGGTGACGATGAGATCTGCGCCTACATCCAGGGCGTTGCGCAGAATGTCGTGGCTTAGGTCCAGGGCGATGTCCAGCTCGCTGAGGGAAAGGGAACCGCCGCAACAGTCGGTTTTGTAGGACCAATCCACCGCCTCGGCCCCCAAAGTCTCCATCAGGCGGTCCATGTTCATCGGGTACTCATGGTGCTCTGCACCGGTTACCTCCGGCGGGCGGGTGAGGAGGCAACCGTAGTAACAGGCGACCTTGAGTCCCTTTAGGGGTCGGACGACGCGCTCGGCGACGGCGTCATAGCCCACCCGGTCGGTGATGGTTGTTAGCAGGTTGTCCACCCGGATCTCGCCGTTGTACTCGTAGCCGGTCTCCGCCGCGATCCGGCGACGCAGGTCGGGGTCCTGCCCCACTTCATGGATGGCGAACCGAAAGCGGGAAAAGCAGGCTGCGCAGGGCATGGTCATATAGTTTTGGCCCTTTTCGTGGGCGATGGCCAGGGTCTCCATGGGGAGTTTGATGGCGCGGTAGTGGTCGGTGTTGTGGGCCGGGGAGGTTCCGCAGCATACCCAGCCCTCCGGTTCCTCCATTCTGAGGCCCAGTTTCTCGGTCACGGCCAGGGTGGACATCTGGAATTCAATGCCGGTGGCGTGCAGGCTACAGCCCGGATAGTAGGAGATCACGTCTTCATCCGTCGTGGGGGTGGGTTGGCGCGGCTTGCGGGCGAGGCTGGGCAGGATTTTTAGCTTGCCCTTGAAGAACATGCGCAGGGCCAGGGGCAAGTCGTATTTGAAGAGCTGCTTGAAATCCAACTCCCCGGCGAAAAATTCGCGCATGTAGAGTTCGGCCATGAGGCCCAGCTCCCACATGCGGCCAAAGAGGTTGATGCCCCGGTTGGCGGCCTTGTAAAACATGGGCACGCGCGGTGCTTTGGATTTGATGCCCTGTTCGGCGGCCATGATCTCCAAAACGTCCATAATGCGGGCGATGTCAATGCCTTGGGGGCAACGGGTGGAGCAGGTCTCACAGGCGGCGCAGATGGAGATGGTTCGTGAGTGGAGCACCAACTCCGTCTGGCCGAGTTGGCAGGCGCGCAGCACTTCGTGGGGTGTCAGGTCAAAATACGCCGCTACCGGGCAACCTGCGGTGCACTTTTTGCACTGGTAGCAAAGGAACACGTTTTCGCCGGAGCGTTCCTGAATCTCGCGGGCGAGATCGGTGCTGAACGATACTGTCATTTGAGCAACTCCCCATCAATCGGTTCCGTCGGTCTTTCTCGCCGGATCGTACTTGGGGCCGATCTGACAAGCCCGGACGATGGCGTCCACCGCTTCCTCCCACTCAATGGCCATGATGTGGACGCCGGCCACCCCTTCGATCTCCTTGCAAGCGTTGATGATGTCAATGCAGATTTGGATGCCTTCCTTCTCCGAGGCTTCCTTGCGTGCTTGGCGGGCGGCTTTGGCCTCCTCCGGGTTGTCCATGGCCTTGATCTCTTTGATGGAGGGCAACCCTTTGGTCGCGTTGCGCATCCGTTCTATGTACTCCGGGTCTACTTCCATGCCCGGCACTTTGGTCGCCATGTACTTGGCCGCGCCCAGGCTGCGGATGGGACCGACTCCGGCCAGGATATAGACCTTCTCGTGGAGGCCCATATCCACCACGCGACGCATGTACTCTTGGAATTTGGGCACGTTGTAGATCATCTGGGTCTGGATGAAATCGGCCCCGGCGCGGATCTTTTTCGCCAGGCGGTAGGGCCGGAATTCAAAGGGGTCGCCAAAGGGGTTGGCCGCTGCCCCCAAGAAGAAACGGGGTTCCTGGCCCTTGATGGGATCGCCGCACTGGAAGATCTTTTTGTCGCGCATATCGCGCACCATCTGCAACATGGAGATAGAATCCACATCGTGGACGTTTTTGGACTGGGGATGGTTGCCAAAGGTCTGGTGATCGCCGGTCAGGCATAGCAGGTTGCGCACGCCCAGGGCATAGGCTCCCAAAAGGTCGCTCTGAATGGCGATCCGGTTGCGGTCGCGGGCGGTCATCTGGATATTCGGCTCGATCCCCATCTCCAGGAGCATCACCGCTACCGAGATAGAGGACATACGCACGACCGCCGTCTGGTTGTCGGTGATGTTGACCGAATCCACAATGCCCTTGAGCAACCCGGCTTTATACTCAATGACCGAGCGGTCGGCACTTTGCGGTGGGCCGAGTTCGCCGGTGGCCACAAAGTAACCGGCTTTGAGGGCTTTTTCCAAGTTGCTGCCGACGATGTATCCGTTCTCGCTCATAGTCGCAAATCCTCCCGCACGATTTTGCGCTGGCCTCCGTGACGGCTGCTGTGCCAATTCTTAGGAGGTCGGATCTCCATGATCAGGTCCAACTTTCCCAAATCCTTGAGCCGGTGATAGATTTGATCCCAAACACAGGGAGTTTCCCGCTCGGCATAGACTTCGCAGATGCCGTTTTGGGAGCCGCCGCACGGCCCGTTGAGCAGGCTCTTGGCGCAGCGGGCGATGGGACATAGGCCACCGGTCAGGTGCAGAATGCAGTCGCCGCAGGCCTGGCAGCGTTCTTCCCAGACGCCCTGTTCGGTGGGCTGGCTCAGACCGGTGGTGTTGACCGCCGGGACGGTGATCTTTTCCGGGAATTGGGCGTTCATTGTTTGGACGCCGATGCCGCAGGCCATCGAGACGATGATGTCGGCCTCGCGCACATAGTCGGCGGCCAGGTCGTTGTACTCGTATTCGCACTGGCGTTGGACGGTGAACTCGCGGATCTCGCGCTCAATTCCCTCCATCTTGCTCGCCATGCGGAGCTGGGAGGCCAAGATGGCGACCTCCTTTTCTCCCCCGGCAAAGCTGACGGTGACGCAGGTGCCGCACCCCAGGACCAGTACCTTTTTGGCGTCGCCGATCATGCTTTTGATCTCTTCCAGTGGCTTTTGTTCTCCTACGATCATCCTTCAACCTCCGTTGGTGGTCTGTATTGCCGTCTTTAGAGCGCCTGTGACAGGTCTTCTGCGAACCGGCGCCGGACGGCTGCCGCCTCGGCCCGTTGGCGGGGATCGGCGATCCGGTCCGGCGGCCGGTGTTGAGCGATGCGGTCGGCCTGCGCCGGCTCCATGCCGGTCACATCCCCCCAGGATCGAATCCTGACCGGACCAAAGGGCTGGAGCGATTCCACAATGGCCTGGACCACTTGCCGTCGGTCCTCCGTCGCCGCCGCGCGTAATCGGACAGGTGAGACGGGCGGCGCACGCGATGTGTGTTACGGGTGTCCATGAAAATCTCCTCAGGCGTAGGCCAGATTCGGATCGTCGCGGCTGTAGGCCAGCCGCTGCCCCGGATAGGACAAGGGCGGCAGGTTGTGCCGGTTCCGCAACGGGTGATAGGCCGGGGAGGTCGGCAGACGGCGGGCGTCTACCGCCTTGCGCCATTCCGGCTTGCGGACCTCGGCCACGGTGCCGCGCTCCGGCAACGGGCCGAAATCCCAGGCAGCGCAAAGCCGTACCGGAAAATCCACCCGTTCGGCCGGGGTGTGCAGGGCCGTGGGCGGTTCCCTATCGGGGTACAATGTTCCGTCTGGCCGCTTTTCGTTGCTCTCTGCGAACATGCAACCCTACCCGCAAATGCACAATTGCGCTACCGGCGCGCCCGCTTTTCGGATGATGTGTCTGGTTCATCTCAATCTGCCAATGCCTCTCTCATTTCCGCAACGGGCTTGGTCCCAGCCTGCGCACCCGTTCGGTCATCTCGGTCGCAGCGTGGACAAAGGCGTGGGCCTGGCTGGCCGTCATGTAGAAAATATCTACCCGTTCCCCTTCCAGGCCGACCTCTTCCAGCAGTTTGCGGGCGTATTCCACCCGCTTGGCGGCCCGGATGTTGCCGCTTTCGTGGTGGCAGTTGCCGATGGGACAGGCGACGATATAAACTCCATCGGCCCCTTCTTCAAAGGCCCGCAGAATATACTCCACGTCCACCTTGCCGGTGCAGGGAAAACGGAACAGTTTGACGTTGGCCGGATAGGTCAGCCGCAGCGTCCCGGCGGCGTCGGCGGCCATGCTACCGCAATAGTTGCAGGTAAAAGCGGTCAGTTCCGGTTTGAATCCGTTGTCGCTCATCTTGTCTCCTCACACTCGCCACTGCCCTAAGATCGGCTCCTCGGCCAGCACCAACTGGTCGTCTCGGTAGTGACGCAGTTGGATGGCATTGGCCGGGCATTCGCTGGTGCAGGTCCCGCAACCGGTGCAACGGGAAGGATCAATGTAGGCTGCCCCTTTGATGGCCCCCACCCCTATCGCCTGGGGGTCGATCCGGGGGACGCCAAAGGGACAGGTCCGCACGCAGGTCAGGCAGCCGACGCACTTGGTCTGCTCCACCACGGCAATCGTTCCCCCGACTTCCAATCGCTCCTTGCCCAGGAAGGTCATGGCCCGTGCTGCCGCGGCCAGGGCCTGAGAGATGGTCTCTTCAATGAATTTGGGGTAGTGCGCCATGCCTGCCAAAAAGATGCCTTCCCGTGTGAAATCCATCGGCCGTAGTTTGAAATTGTCTTCCAGGAAAAAGCCCTCCTTTGAGAGGGGGACACCCAAAGCGTGGGCCAGGGCCGGGTTGCTCTCGGCAGGCAAAACCGGCATGGACAGGACCAGCAGATCGGGCCGGAAGGACAGTGATTGATCCGAGAGCATGTCCCGAACCCGGACCTGCACTCTGTCTCCCTCCGATTCCACCTGGGGCGGTTCCTGTTCGCCGTAGCGCACAAAGATCACACCCTGTTCGCGGGCTTGGGTGTAGTACTGCTCCCGGAAGCCGTAGGTCATCAGGTCTTTGTAGAGGACGAACACTTGGCAATCGGGGTTGATCTGCTTGATGCGGATGGCGTTCTTGATGGCCGTGGTACAACAGATGCGGCTGCAGTAAAACTCGCCCTGCTCCGGCGGGTGGACGCACTGGATCATGACCACCTGTCGCATCTTGCGAATCGCATCGCCCTCCTCGCTCAGCCGCCTCTCCAGGTCCGATTGGGTCACCACGCGCGGGTTTTGGCCGTAGAAATAGACCTCTCCTTTGAATTCGCGGGCGCCGGTGGCGACTACAACGACGCCGTGTTCCAGTTCCCGGCGGCGGGGCGGCCCTCCGTTCTGGGTGAGCAGGTGCGTTCGGAAGCGACCGACGCTGCCTTCCAGAGCGACAACCTGCGTGTGGTAGTGTAGGGCGATACGTTCGTGGTCTTGAACGCGCCGGACCAACAGGTGGAGCAGGTCTTGGGGGTTCGGCCCTTCCACGGTGTGGTACAGGGTGCGCAGGTTGCCCCCCAGCTCGCCCTCTTTTTCGACCAAGGTCACTTCGTACCCTTGATCGGCGATGGACAAGGCCGCCGTCATGCCCGCCAAGCCGCCGCCGATGACCAGGGCCGTCGGCCGGGAGCTCCACTCTTCTTTGCGGTAAGGCTGCAGGTGACGGGCGCGGGCCACGGCCACCCGTAGTTCCTCTTTGGCTTTGCGTGTTGCCCCCGCCGGATCGTCGTGGTGGACCCAGGCGCAGTTTTCGCGCAGGCTGACGAATTCCAGCAGATGCGGGTTCAGCCCTTCCCGGCGGAGGGTATGCTCAAACAGGGCCAGGTGGGTGCGCGGCGTGCAGGCCCCGATGACGATGCGATTCAATCGCTGCTCGTTGATGGCCTGCCGCAAGGCGGCCAGCCCCTCCGGCAGGCAACCGTAGGTCAGCGGTTGGGTGTGGACCACACCGGGGAGTTTGGAGGCAAAGTCCAACACCCCGTCCACATCCACCACCCGGTCAACGGTCGGGTGGCAATAGCAGGCAAAGACGCCGATACGCGGCTCCTCCGCACTCACATCCCGTTCCGGCGGGTGGTCGGCTTCCTCCGCCGGAGGGGGAGGGGTGGGCAGCAAGGCCATACACCGCGCCACCGCGCCGCCGGCATCCATCACCGTTTCGGACATCTCTTTGGGTGAGGCAAAGGCCCCGGCCACAAAGATCCCCGGTCGGCTGGTATCCAGCGGCTTGAATTTGTCGGTCCGGCAGAAGCCGTATTCGTTCAGCGCGATCTGCATCCCGGCGGCCAGCTTCTCCGCGCCCGTCGGCGGTTCGCTTCCCACCGAAAGGACCACCATGTCAAAGGTTTTGCGCTGTAGCGTCCCTTCATCATCCTGGTAGTAGAGGATCAGGTTGTGGTTGCGGGGGTCCTCCTTGATGGCCGAGATGCGGCTGTGGGTGTACCGGACTCCCCACATCTTTTTGGATTGCTCAAAGTAGGCGGTGTAGGCTTTGCCAAAGGCCCGCTCATCCATGATAAAGATTTCGCATTCCACGTCGGGCAGCCGCTCTTTGGCCAGGACCGCCTCTTTGCTGGCGAACATGCAGCAGATGGAGGAGCAATACGGGTGTTCCTGATCGCGCGAGCCGATGCATTGTAGCCAGGCGATCCGCTCCGGGGCCTTGCCGTCGGAGGGTCGGTAAATCCGGCCTTCGGTAGGGCCGGAGCGGCTGGCCATGCGCTCAAACTGCAGCCCGGTGATGACGTTGGGGTAACGTCCATAGCCCAATTCTTCTGCCGGGGTCGGATCGTACAGCCGGTACCCGGCGGCCAGGATAACGGCTCCTACCCGGACCTCCTCAAACCGATCCTCTGCATCTAGGTTGATGGCTTTGGTGGGGCAGACCTCTTCACACTTGCGACAGGGTTCGCAATAAGGCCCTTTTTCTATGACATAGGCGTTGGGAGCGGAGCGCACGGCCGGTTTGTATGCCGCTTTGCGCGTTGTCAGGCCCAGTTGGAACTCGTCGGTCAGCTCCACAGGGCAGACCTGGGCGCACTCATCACAGTTGATGCAACGGCCTGCGTCCACGTAGCGGGGGCGGCGATGGACCTGGACGGTGAAATCACCGGCTTGCCCTTTGGCCCCCACTACCGTTGTGTTGGTCATGATCTCAATGTTGGGGTGTCGACTGTAGTCCAAGAACCAGGGGGAGATGGCCGGACGTGAGCACCCGTACCCCTGGTTGGATGTGCCGCGACATAACAGGCAATCGTGGGTAGGGAACATGTACCCCAACTGGGCTACGATCCCGCCGACGGTGGGAGCCGCCTCCACCAGGTAGACTCGGTAACCTGCATCGGCCAGGTCTACGGCGGCCCGCATCCCGCCTACACCGGCCCCCACGACCATCACTGCACCAATCGTTTCACCTTGAACCACTATGCTCCTCCCGGTCAGACCTAAAGATTGAAAAAAGCCCTTGCCGAGGGCAAGAGGCTCTACCGAGGGGTTAAAGCGATCCCCGGCCCGCCACCGGGGATGACGATCTGCTCCGGCGCGTCACAAAACATCCTCCCGCGTTGCCGGGCCGGATGTTGGAACCGCACCGGCTAACTCCCCCTTGAGCCACGCGGCCCGGCTCGGTCCAGGCCGCAGGCATTATACCTTATTTCACAAAGGAATGCAAAACGGACGGCCCATGCGAAGGATTCCCCAAAGGCCGGTTTATGACAAAAAACCGAGGCGGCGGAGAACCCGTTCTAGGCGCGGCAAGTCCTCCTTGCGGACGAGGGCACTGGTGGGCGAAAGCCGCCGTCCGATCAGGTGGCGCGTCTCCGGCAAGACCAGGAGCTCCTGCAAGGCACGTTCGCTTTTGGTCGTCAGCAACACCACCTCTTGGAGCGTGACCTGCCCTAACCGTTCGGCCCAGGTTTGCAATACGCCGACGACATTGGCCGGAACGTTCCCGTCACCGGCTTGGCGCAAAAAGGCGATGATCTGTTCCACCCGGATACCTTGTGCCAACGCCCGTTGCAGGCCGCGGGGGGTCAGGCGATAGCGGAGGGGGCTTCCTTCCCGGCGGTCGGCGAACCGTTCCAGTTGGAATTGCGTATAGAGGTCGGCAGAAGAGGGGAGCTCAATGTGCAGATCGGGGTGGATGACCGGGGGCGGCGGCGGGGGGGCTTCCTCCTCTTCGGCGGGCAACAGGCCCAAAAAGCGTGCTCCGGCCTCGGTCAGGCGGCAGAGGATGTGTCCTCGTTCATCTGCCACGGATACGACACCCAGCCAGCGCAGGGGACCGGTCAGTAGATCGCGCAGCAACGCGCCTTCCACCTGCTCCCACGATTCGAAGCCGGAAAGGTACTCGCCGCTTTTCGCATCGCGGATGTACCAAGAGTCGTAATCGCCGTCGGGCCGCTGGAAATCGGGGTGGAAATCCCGGACGGCGGCGACAAAAGATTCAAGGGACCACCATTCCTCGCGGGGGCAGCGGGCCAACAAGGAAAGCACCGCCCGCCTGGTTGCCGGAGGGTCGTTGCGCCGGCCCGGCTCCTCATCGCAGAGGAGGGTGGGCACGTGACACAGATCGTTCCATTCCGGATCATCGCGCCATGCTTCTTGCAAAACGGCCAGACGACGGGCAGGAGGGGCGGTCAGCCATCCCTTGACCGCCTTCCCTTGCAAACGCAGGCGGCCCTCCTGCAGGACGACGAATTCCAGCCGCCGCGCCAGATGGCAGGTCAGGGCCAGCCTACGCCCGTCGGCGTGGGGCAGGCGACGGGCCAATTCCTCCCTGTCGCGAAGGGGCAGCTGCCCCTCGGCAGTGGGACGCACATTGTGGGTCTGCACATGGACCAGGTAAAAGAAGAGGTCGTGGGTCAGCAACGGCGTTGTTCCGATCTGCGTCGGGGGCGGCGTGACCTCAACGGCAAAGGTGGGCGGGCCACTTTGGGGTTCGGGCAGCAGGGGGCGCAGGTCGTCGGGCACGAAAAAGAACTCGGCAGGGCCGCTCTCATCCTGGGCAAAGGCGCGGAAGATCAGCCCTCCGTACCACAACTCCTCGGTTGCGTTGGCCGGGTTCCGCCAGGGAGCCTCGCGGGTCAGCTTACCGGGGCCGACGGGGCGCACCGCACCGAAACGGCGGGCAAATTGAGGCGCACGCATCCGCCCCCCGGCAGAGAGGATGGCATCCAACGCCTCTCGCCCCTGGGGGCTGAGGCGGGCCAATGCCGTTCGCACCGAAAGAGGGTCCAAAAAGGCGGTGGCCAGCTCGGCTGCCGCCTCGCTCCGACGGTTCGTCGTCAACTCCACCCCGCGGTTTTGGGCCAGGGCGCGTAGCATGGCCATATCGTAGTCGGCCAGGAAACGTTGCAAAGGGTACATCGGACTTTGCCAAAAAGGTCACACCTTTGTATAATATCGCCCGCGCACCGGGCAGGCAATCGCTCACCTTTTCGCCCGGTCCGTGAGCGCATTGGAGGTCTCTATGAACAAATCAACGACCGATCCGCGTCGGCGGATCAGTCTCTTTGCCGATCTGATAGATTACGTGCGGCTGGCGTGGCGGTTGCTGACCGATCCACGCGTGCCGGGGTGGGTCAAGGCCATCCCGGTCCTTGCCGTTTTGTACTTTTTCTCCCCAATTGATCTCCTTCCCGATTGGGCGATCCCCGGTTTGGGCGAGGTAGACGATATTGCCGTTTTGCTGCTGGCCCTCAAGATGTTCGTGGATCTCAGCCCCGATGGGGCCGTGCGCGAACATCTGAACGATCTCTTGGGGCGGGCAGAGCAGCCTTACCGGGCCGATTCCGCCGCCGAATCCAACGTAATCGATGCTCCCTACCGCGTTCTGGATGACGAAAATCTGAAATGAAAAAGGAGAACCCATGACCGAACCGCGTTACCGTCTGCCCAACGAAGTAGCCAATCAATTGCAGATCTCCCCTTCAACCCTGCGCCGCTGGTCCAACGAATTCGCCGATTATCTGTCGGACGCAGCCGGTCGCCCCGCCATCGGGGAGAGTGGCCGCGTGGCCCGCCGCCGTTACACCGACAAAGACCTGGAGACGCTGTTGACCATCAAGAGCCTGTTGAGCGAGGGCATGACTTACGTTCAGGTTGCCCGGCGGCTGGAAGCCCTGCGGGTCCGTCAGGTGTCGGCGGATGAAGCCCCTCCGGAGGACGAGGGCGGGGCCATTACCGCGTTGGGGCCTTCTTTGCGCGGCGAATCGCCCTTTTCCTCGGCGGCGGCCATTCTTTCCGACACGATCCACACCGTGGCCGAGGGCCAGCAGTTGATCCTGGGCAGCCAACAGGCCAACCGGGAAATGATGACCGTTCTCCTCCAAGACAATTTTAATCTCAAGGAGGAAAATGCCAAGCTGCGGGATCGGATGCTGGAGCTGGAACGCGACATGGCCGAGCTGCGCCGCCAGGAGGCCGCCCGCCGCGAAGCCCTGGAAGCGCGGTTGCGCCGGATTGAGGAGCAATTGCAGCGTCCGCCTGCCGCTTCGCGCCCGGCCCCGCCACCCCGCAAAAAGAGCCGGCGGTCCGGCTGCTTGGGTCAGTTCTTCAGCTAATCTCCTCGGCCACCTTGACCAACTGGTGGGGCCGAAGGAGGATTACATACCGCCCCTGGGTTTCGATCCACCCCTGTTTCTGAAAGCGGCTCATGGTGCGGATGGCCGTCTCCACAACGGTCCCTGCCATGTCGGCAATGTCCTGGCGGCTGAGGGGAACGGTGATGCGCACGGCCCCCGGTGGGATGCCTTCCTCTTCCAGGCGTTCGCCGGAAGCGGCGGCCATGCGCAGCAACACACGGGCGACGCGCCGCTCCACCCGCTCGACGGCCAGGCTGCGGATCGTCTCGTGGGCGTGCTGCAGGCGGCGGCCTAGCTCCTCAATGAGTGCCCACGCCAAAGGCGGATGTTCCCGCACCAGTTGCACATATGCTTGCCGGTGCAGATTGAGGGTGACTACCGGCTCCAGGGCCTGGGCGGTGGCGGGGTAACTCCCGCCGATGAGCACCCCCACTTCGCCTACGATCCCGCCGGGGCCAAAGGTTGCCAAAATCGTTTCCCGTCCGCCCTCCGAATGCTTGATGACTTTGACCTGTCCTTCGGCGATGAGGACCAGCCATTCGGCCGGATCGCCCTCAAAAAAGAGGTAGTCGTTCTTTTCGTAGCGGCGGCGTACCAGTTGTCGGGCTACACGCGCCCTCTCTTCCTCCGGCAAGGGGGCAAAGAGAGGGCTACGGGCCAGCAGTTGGGACCCCTTCATTTCCCCCCGATCCTTTTCCTTCCTCCCGGCGAGTCATTCGCATCGTCGGGCAAATTCGCGCACCCCTTCAAGCGAACCCATCAGCGTCAGGCGGTCACCCAGGCGCAGTTTCGTGCGCCCGTGGGGATAGATAACGTCGCCATCCCGCCGGATGAGGACGATGATAACCCCTTCCGGCAGATCAATCTCGCGCAGGGGGCGGCCTGCCAATTCGGCACAGCGCAAGCGGATCTCGGCGATGTCGTGCTCATCCTCCAGATCGGCTATCAGCGAGGTGACGCTTGGATAGAGCAGTAGGTACTCCAACTCCACCACCGGGGAAAGGCTGGGGTTGATAACGGATACACCCAGCTCGGAAAAGGGAGCAGCCTGGGTCGCATCGTGAACGCGGGAGATGATCCGCCGGATGCCCACCCGGTCGCGCAGTAGACGGCAAACGGCCAAGTTGTTCTCATCCTCCGGCAGGAGAACGGCCACGGCCCGGATCGTTTCCGGCCGAAGGCGGGTCCACGTCTCCGGGTCCAGGGGATCGGCTTCCATCAGGGGTAGGTCCATTTCCCGCGCGGCGGCGACATGGCGGGGGATGTTGTCCACCAGGATCACATCCTCGCCGTGACCCAGGATGCGCCGGGCGAGCAGCCGCGCCGAACGCCCGGCACCGACGATGACGAACTTGCGGGACGGCGTGGCAGGGGGAGGGGCCAGGCGAAGGAAGAGCATGGGCGAGACGGTTGAAGTGACAATGGCGACCAGGATGATGGCCGAGTTGGTAGCCGCGTCAATGCTGCCCATCTCCAAACCGATGGCGGCAATGGCGATGATCAAGCTCAGGCGCGAGGAAAGGAGCGCACCCGCGGCCCACGTCTCCCGCCAGGGGTAGCGGAGACGAAATGCCAGGGCGGCGATGAACTTGATGGCATAGGCGATCACCAGCAACAAGGGGACCAGGAGCAGGGCACGGGGCGAGCCGAGGAGGGCCGAAAGGTCAAACCGCACGCCGACCATGATGAAGAAGATGGGGATGAACAAGGCATAGCCGATCACATCCAGACGGTGGTGCAGGTCGGAAGCCTTCCTATCGGCCAAGAGGGAGATGAGCGCGCCGCCCAAGAAAGCCCCCAGGATCATCTCCACACCCAATCCTTCGGCCAGGGCGATAAAAGCCAGGCCCACGGCAAAAGCCCCCCGTACGTCAATCTGGGCGGTCGCCTGGGAGACGCTGTTCAAAAAGTTCAAGCCGGGGAAGCGGGCATGGGCGATGCGGGCACTGCGATAAGCCGTGGCAAAGGCCCCGAACAGGAGCAGGACCAGCATCACTTGGAGGGAAAGCCCCTCATGCCGGACGATGACGTAAATGCTGACCAACAGCATCGTCGCCAGGTCGGCAATGACCGCCGCCACCAAAAGGGCCTGGCCGTAGGCTTTGTTCATCAGGCCCTGTTCTTTTAGAACCGGCATGACCAACCCCAGGGAGGTCGTGGATAGGATGAGGGCCGCCAGCCAGGGGTCGTCGGCTGCATCTAGGGCGTGCAACCCAAACCCCGCCACGATGCCCAGGGCAATGGTCAGCAAAAAGACGATGACGCCCATTCCCAAAGGGTTGCTCAGCCGTTCCCGCCAGGAACCGGCCAATGTACCGGGCTTGGGCATGATGACGTCAAAATCCACCTCCAGGCCGGAAAGGAACATCAAATAGGCAAAGCCCAAAAGGGCGAGCACCTCCAGCATGGGATCGGATTTCACCAGTTGCAGGCCGCTATCGCCCACCACGATCCCGGCCATGATCTCACCGACGACGATGGGAATGCGCAGCCGCCTGATGCGGCCCAAAATCACCGGCACCAGAAAGGCCAGGGCCGCAACGATGAGCAAGGGTACAAAGGACAGGTTTTCTTCCATGCTAGTTTCCCCGAAAATCGCGGGCCGTCTGCGGATTGGGCACGAATGCGCGCATGTGCCCGGCCCGGTGGCGCGGGTCTTGCGCAACCGCCCCCGGCAGGCCGTTGGCCGACCGCCCGCGCAGGTGGGAGCGCCCCGCGTTGGCCGTTGCTACTTGCCTTCGCCGTAGGCGGCGCGGCGAAAGGCCACCCAGGGCAACAGGGCGCAACGCCGTCGTGAGGGGCGCGGTTCGGCCCCCAGCTCGGCCAAAAAAGAATCCCGGTCCATCGCCCGCAATTCCGCCAAAGTCTTGCCCTGGATGATTTCGGTCAGGATGGAGGCCGCCCCCAGGCAGAGGGCACAGCCCCGCCCTTCAAAACGGGCGGCGACGATGCGGTCCCGTTCCAGGCGCAAGGCGATGCGTACCCGGTCACCGCACAGGTCGTTGTATTCTTCGGCCACCCGGTCGGCGTCGGGCAGGTCTCCCTTGTTGCGCGGGTGACGATAATGGTCCAGCAACCGTTCGGTATACATTTCGCTCTTGATCCCGGAACCATGCTCCTCCGTCGCCCATAAGCGGATGCCCGGCCGTGCGCCGTAGCTACCGTGCCTCTCCACGGGATTCCCGATTCGGTCCGTGGAAAAGAGCCTGGGGATTATAGCAGAACTTTTGGATCAGGTCCAGGACATCGGCGTAGGGGTCCGGTTCGGCTTGGAACCAGTGGATGCGCGGGTCGTCGGCGCGGAACCAATTGGCTTGGTGGCGCACGAACCGCCGTGTGGCCTGCTTGATCCGGCGGGCTACCTCCTCCAGAGAGATCTCCCCGGCCAGGTAGGGAGCAAATTGCCCGTATCCCACCCCCGACATGGCCGGTAGGTCGAAACCGTATCCGGCGGCGACCAGGCCTCGCACTTCATCCTCCAACCCGGCAGCCAGCATGGTCTCCACGCGGGCATCAATCCGTGCATAGAGGCGAGGGCGGGGCAAGGTCAATCCGACAATGAGGATGCGGTAGGGCGGCGGCGATTTTTTCTGCTGGGCGGAAAAGGGCTGCCCGGTCCGCAGGCAGACCTCTAGGGCGCGGACGACGCGGCGCACGTTGCGCGGGTCAATCCGTGAAGCGGCAACGGGGTCCAACTCGCGCAGGCGGGCGTGGAGGGCATTGGCCCCTTCCTCCTCGGCTTGAGCATAGAGCCGACGGCGCAGTGCTTCGTCGGGCGGGACGCGAGGGACCTGCCAGCCCTCAATGACGGCCATGACGTATTGGCCTGTGCCGCCCACCAGGAAGGGAATGCGGCCCCGGTGCAGGATGTCGTCAATGGCGGCATAGGCCAGTTCTTGGTACTGGGCCAGGCTCAACGATTGGTCCGGGTCCACCACGTCCAGAAGGTGATGGGGGACCTGCGCCCGTTCCTGGGGGGTGGCTTTGGCCGTGCCGATGTCCAAGCCGCGGTAGACCTGCCGCGAATCGGCAGAAACGATTTCGCCGCCGACGACCTGCGCCAGGCGCACGGCCAGGGCCGTTTTGCCCACGGCGGTCGGGCCGACGATGGCGATCAAGGGTTTTGCATCAGCCGGTGACGGCATTTTCATAATGTTCCACCCGCAAAAGGCGGCCACGACGGTCCATTTCGACGGCGACGACATCAATGCGCCAATCGCCTTCCCACCCTTGCTCCTGGACGTAGGCCCAAGCCAGGTTTACCAGGCGGGCGCGTTTGGCCGCGGTGATGGATTCCTCCGGCGTCCCCAACGCCCGGCCCCGGCGGGTGCGCACCTCAACCAGGACCAAGCAATCGCCGTCGCGGGCTACCAGGTCCAGCTCACCGTGGGCACATCGCCAATTGCGTGCCTCAATTTTGTATCCCTGGGCGGCCAGATGGCGGGCGGCCAGCTCCTCGCCGTGGCGGCCCAGTCCCCGACGGTCGTCGTACTTTGCCACCTTGTGCGAAGGTTCCCCGTTGAGGGTCATGAGCGTTCGCCCGGCTTTGCGACGGGCCGGGTGCTGCCCCGGCGGCGATTCGGACGGCATGGCACATGCGTCTCACACATCCACCTCGCCGTCGGGTTGCACCGTACCGCCGAGATGGCCGTCGGCCCGAATCCGGTGTTCAGCCCTTGGCGACCTGAAGACGACACCAAGCGTACAAGGCGTCGTACACATCAAACTGCCGTGCCAAGTTTTCCCGGTCATCGGGGAAGCGGAGGCTGTAGCCTACGGCGATGGCTTCCAACCCGGCGGCAATGGGATCGGCGTCGCGGTCGGAGGCAACGTCGGCCCCGTGGACGATCTGGGCCAGGCGGAGCAGGGCCTTGTCCGTTAGGCCATAATGCTCAATGATGGTCTCGAAGGAGCATTTGCCATCGTGGTGGCCCAATTCCACTCCCGGTGCGTCGAAAGGAATGGCGCCGGTCTCCTCCGCCACCTTTTGCACCTGGCTTTTGGGGACAAAGAGGAATTCTGCATCCGAATCAATGAACCGGCTGATCAACCAAGGACAAGCCACGCGGTCCACATGAACGTGCGAACGAGTAACCCACAACATTTTCTTCTCCTTTTTACGTTTTTCACGGCAGATCGGTGTCGGAAAATCCCGGTCGCCAAATGCCGGACTGCGGGCGGCGGCGACTCAAGTCGCTCCTTTCGGGCCTGGGGCCGGGCGTCCGCCTACGCGGACGCTTCCGCCCGCGCCGCCGTCTGAAGATGGGGCCGGGCGTATTCGTGCATTCGTGTATTCGCGCCCGATTCGTGGACGGCCCGCATTATTTTCAAGGAAATATTGCCACGTTCGGCGCAGGCCCTCGCGCAGGCTCACCTCGGCACGCCAGCCCAGTTCTCTCTCAATCCTGCGGCAATCCAGGTAGGAATGGCGTGTGTCACCGGGGCGGCGAGGACCGCGCCGGGGTTCCACCTGCTTGCCCGTCACCTCCAGCAAGACGGCAAAGAGGGTGTTGATGCTGGTCCCGATCCCCGTCCCGACGTTGTAGGCGCGGCCTTCCCCGCCGGTCAGGGCCAGGAGATTGGCGCGAGCACAATCGCCGACGTAGACGAAATCGCGGGTCTGCTCCCCGTCCCAATGGATTTCGGGCGGTGTGCCCTCCAGCAGGTTTCGGCAAAAGACCGAAACTACCCCGGCTTCGCCGAAAGGGTCCTGGCGCGGGCCGTAGACGTTGGCGTAGCGCAAGCTCGTCCAGGGTAGGCCATGCTCCCGCCCGTAAAGGCGCACGTACCGTTCGCCGGTATGTTTGCTAAGGGCATAGGGCGAAACCGGCCGGGCGGGGTGCTCTTCATCGGTGGGCAGGGAGCGGGGGTTGCCGTACATGGCTCCCCCCGACGAAATGTAGATGAATTTGCCCACCCCGGACCGCCTGGCCGCTTCCAGGACGTTGAGCGTTCCCAAGATGTTTTGCGTCGCATCAAAGATCGGCTTCCGCACGGAGAGGGAGACGCTGGGGTTGGCGGCGTGATGATTCACCACATCGGGTCGTTCTGTGCAAAAGAGGTCGGCCAGGGCGGGATCGTTGATGTCCATTTCGACCAGGCGGGCTGCGGGGTGGACATTGGACCGTTTCCCCGAATGCAGGTTGTCCACCACGATGACCTGGTGCCCGGCCTCAACGTATGCATCCACCACATGGGAGCCGATAAACCCGGCCCCGCCGGTGACGATGATCTTCACAGGCATTCTCCCCTTGCCGACTGGCGAGTCCATGATACCCTATTTGTGGATCATCGTCAAGAAATTCGCCGCAGCCGGTGTTTTCACCCTTCTTGGGGCTTCTGGGCGATGGCGATAATAGATGTCCCGATGGGCAGGCTCATCCGGCGCAGGACCTGGGCCTCCGTCCAGGTGACGCCCCGCAGGATGCGGTTGAGCAGGGGCGGGGCCGGTTCCATTTCCACCTGGTACGATTCCTCGTCAAAGTGGGGCGATCCCAACTCCGGTTCCTGTTTGGCCTGCCGCCGCAGGAGGATGAGGGGAGCGGCCAGGGGAAAGACGAAAAAGTTGTTGTAGGTGATGCGCCGGGTGCGAAAGCCGACGCGCCGCAGTTTTTCCTTCAGTTCACCCGCCGTGTAGCGTCGTTTGTGGGCGTTCAGCTCGTCGTTGTGGCTCCACAGCCACATAAAAGCCGGAACCGTGACCGCCAAGTAGCCCCCCGGTCGGCAGACGCGGTAGCATTCGCGCAGGACCGCCAGATCATCGTCACAGTGTTCTACCGTGTCCAGCAGAGTCACCAGGTCAAAGGAATCCCCCCCAAAGGGCAAGTCCTCCGCCAGCCCTTGTCGCACGTCATAGCCTCGCTCACGGGCGACGGCCAGGGGCCGGGGGTTGTTGTCCACCCCCACTACAGAGCCGTAGCGGGCCAGGTGGTGGAACATGTTGCCCGCCCCACAGCCGATGTCCAGCACCCGTTTCTTGCCGTCCGGCGCGACCAGAGGGTCGATCATGTTCAGCAGGGACCAGGTCCGCCCGGCGAACCACCAATGGTTGTCCTCTTCTATGGTCAAGGCTGCAGTCTTTTGTGTCACGGTCATAAGCTCCAAAAGGTTTTCTCCCACCCCCGCATGGTGCCCAGGGGCCAAGTCCCGTTCCCGCGCCCTTGCGGCGGGACGGCGTCATGAGCCGGTCTTGCGCCGCGCAACGCCGGGCGGGTGCATCTCCGAATTCCACACCGCCGAGAAGCGTTTGCTCTTACACGATTTCTCCCCGTGCCCTCGGCGTCTCTGCGGAGAGGTCGGCCTCGGGGACGGCCAATGCATTTGCTCCGTCATGCAGTGCCCGTTCCAAGCGGGGGACGATGATCTGCCAATCGTAACGGGAAGCGGCCAGGCGGCGGGCAGCCTGCCCGATCCGTTCCCGCCGCCCCGGATCGCGGAGGAGGGATAGCACGGCATCGGCAAAGGCGGAGGGGGTGTCGGCCATCACCAATTCCCGATTGGGAACCAGGTCGAACCCTTCGCAGCCCAACCGTGTCGAGACGATGGCTTTACCCATAGCCATTGCTTCCAAGACCTTGAGGCGCGTGCCGCCGCCGATGCGCAGGGGGATGACATATACCCCTGCCCCGGCGATGTAAGGCCGCACATCTTCTACCCAACCGGTCAGCACCACTGCCGGGTGTTCGGCAAGGTGGGCCAAGCGGGGGTGCGGGTCTTTGCCCACGGCCCAAAAGCGGGTCTGGGGCGATTCCCGACGGATGCGGGGTAGCACTTCCTTGACGAACCAGAGCACGGCATCCACATTGGGCCGAAAATCCATTTTGGCCGTGAACACCAGGTCTGTGGCATCCGGCCCCTTTCCCTTCGGCAAGGGTGGGATGGGAGCGGTATAGTGCTCCATGTCCACACCGTTGGGCACGACGACCGGCTGCAGACGGGGATCAAGTTGCCGCACGGCCTGGGCATCGGCTTCGGAAACGACGATTAGCCGGTCGGCGGTCAAGCAGGCGCGGCGTTCGTAACTGCGCAGCCGCCGCCATTGGACGAAGGAATAGGCCGCACCCGCCCAACGCCGAGGTTGCCGGATGTCGGTCTCGAACGCCCGTTGCTGCAGGACATATTCGGCGTTGTGGTCGTCAAAGACGAGTAAAGGGCGGGAGCGGTCGCCTCGCCACCGGGCCGTTTGGAAGAGGTACTGGGCCAACTCAATGCCTTCCACCTCAACTACGTCGGGCCGTTCCCGTTCCAGGAGGGTGAGCAAGGCCGTGCGGAAGCGGTCGGAAGGCAGTCGTCGGGCCATATCGGGCAGCGGGGAAAGGAACAGGTCCCGCAGCCGCCGGGCCGTGCTGCGCTGCGGCGGCAGGGGTACAACGTGGATACCGGCGCATACGCCGTCCAGGGGCGTCCCCCGGCTGCGGTCCGGTTCGCCGAAGGAAAGGAGGTGCACCCGATGGCGTCGGGCCAGGCCGACGATCAGGTTGTAGTTGCGGATGGTCGTCCCCTGATGGGGTGGGTAGGGGAACTGGGGCGTCAGGATGAGGATGTTTTGGGCGGCATCGCGCGTCATGGTCAATCGCTAGTTCTCGTACACCAGGCGGTAGATGGCCAGCGTCTCGCGGGCAGCCCTCTCCCAGGAGAAGAGGGCTGCTCGGCGCAATCCCTTCTCCCGCATCTCTTGGCGGAGCTGGGTATCGTTGAGGACTCGCCACATGGCCACGGTCAATTCGTCCACATCGTGTGGGTCAATGAGCAGCCCGGCGTCATCCACCACCTCCGGCAGGGAGGCGACGTTGGAGACGATGGTGGGCAGGCCGCAGGCCATCGCCTCCAGGGGAGGCAGACCAAAGCCCTCGTAAAAGGCAGGGTGGGTCAGCATTTCGGCGGCGTTGTACAGGTACAACAGGTCTTCGCTGGAGACGCGGCCCACGAAATGCACCCGGTCACCCAGTTTCAAGTCATCTACCGTCCGGTAGACGTCCTCGCACAACCATCCTTCGCCCCCGGCCAGGACCAGGCGTACATCTTCTTTGTAGCATTCCAGGAGCTGGTGCAACGCCCGGAGCAAGGTCGGCACATTTTTGCGCGGTTCAATGGTGCTGACAAAGAGGATAAAGGGGCCGTCCACGCCCTGTCGGTTGCGAACTTGGGCTTGGGCTTCCTTTTTGTCCAGGGGGCGATAGATGGGATTGGCCGCCTCATAGACGACGGTGATTTTGGATTCGGGCACGCCCAGATGTTCAACGGTATCCCGCTTGGTGTTTTCCGAAACGGCGATAATGTGATCGGTCCAGCGCACCGCCTGGTCAATGTGGCCGTAATAGCGTGCGCTCTCTTTGGTCAAAAAGTGGGGGTAAAGCAAAAAGGCCAAATCGTGGATGGTGATGACCGATTTGCAATTGGGTTTGTGGGGGGGGATAAAATCGGGGCTGTGCAGCACATCCAGCCCCAAACGCATCAGCTCCACGTTTAGGGCGTAGCGTTCCAAGCGGTGGTGGCTGGGCGTCCACAGGGAAACACGGCGGAAGTTGGGTTGTTCCAAGATGGTTGTTTCGTCCTTGCGGCTTTGGAGAAGAACGTACTCGGTTTCGGTGTCCACACGGGCCAGACCCTTGACCAGGTGAATGATGTACTGGCCGATCCCGGCCTGGCTGTAATACACCAACCGGGCGTCAATTCCAACGCGCATGACAACTCCGTTCAGTTTGCAAAGGAAAACGCCCTCCATCCCCCTACAAGCATCATGGAGGGCGTCTCTACCCATCTCCTACCGGCCATGATACCATCTTTGGGCCGGGGCGTCAAGTGGAGGAAGGCCGATAGTCGGGCAGGCATTGTCGTTCCCGCCGCCGGTTTCACGAGAGAAACGGTGTGCAATCAACCTCTCTTCGGCGCGCTCTGCGCCTCTGGGGTGTGGGATCTTGCCCTGGGCCGAGGGTCGGCGGATTCCAGGCCAAGCATCCGGCGTTTCAGGTCCAGGCCGCCGCCAAAGCCGGTCAGCCGTCCACCGTGGCCCACGACGCGGTGACAGGGCACGATGATGGGCCACGGGTTGCGGGCCATTGCTTGGCCCACGGCCCTTGCCGCTCCCGGTACACCGATCTGGCGGGCGATGTCGCCGTAGGTGCGCGTTTCGCCGCGGGGAATGGCCCGTGTGGCCGCCCACACCCGTCGCTGAAAATCCGTGCCGATGGTGGGGTCAAGCGGTTCGTCAAAGGTGACCTCTTCGCCGCGGAAGTAGCGGACCAGCTTCGCGCACAGGGCAGCAATGTCCAATCCGGCGGGTGGAGCGGGTGGCGGCTCGGCGGCAGGAGGCAAGTGGAGCAACGTTTCGGCCTCTGTGGGGCGGGGCAAGGTCAGAGCAACCAGCCCCCGTCCCGACCAGGCAATGCCCACCCAGCCGAAGGCCGTCCGGCAAAGGGTGGAACCGATAGGTGATGGGAGGGCGGTCATGGTGTGTCGCTCCTTCCGACTGCAGCAGGGAGGGGCGTGCGCAGGTAGATCTCCTGTTGGGGATGGGGAATGACGATCCCCGTCGCTTCAAAGGCTGCCTTGATCTGTTCCATCAGGTCCCCCTGCACGGCGAGGGTGTGTTCCGGTCGCGTAAAGGGCCATGCCGTTATCTCCACGCTGTTGTCGTCCATCTGCCGGACAAAGACACGAGGAGGAGGATCGGTGAGGATGCGGTCATCGGCGGCCAGCAGGTCGGTGAGAATCGCTTTGGCCCGCTCCAGGTCGCTGTCGCGGCTTACCCGGAAGCGAAGATCTAGGCGCAGGCGGCCCATTGTGCTGTAGTTGGTCAGGCCGTCGTTTTGCAGGCGGGAGTTGGGCACAATGTGGGTTTTGCCGTCGGCCCCGTCCAGCACCGTGTTGAGCAGCTGAATCTCCCGCACCGTACCCACCACTCCATCCACTTCAATCACGTCTCCCACCTGAAAGGGCTTGAACAGCAAGATGATAACGGTCGCCGCCAAACTGCTGAGCGATTGCTGCAAGGCGATGGCCAAAACGATGGCAACGATGCCCAAGACCGAAGCAAGCACCGTCACCGGAACTCCCAGGATGCTCAAGGCAATGACCGCCGCTGCAATCAGGAGACCGTAGTAGACGATGGTCTTGAGGAGGGTGATCAGAGATTCGGTCAAGGCCGTTTTTCGGAGCGAAGTGATGAGCAGGTGCTGGGAACGCCGGGCCAACCAACGGCCGGCGATCCAAACCAGTAAGGCCAGTAGCAAGCGCAGAGTAACGGGGATGACCAGGTTTTGGAGCAGATCGGTCAACATCGGTTCGTCCCTCCCTGTTGGTGCCGACCAGTGTAGCACAAATATCGGGTGGCGACAAATCCTTACGCTCTACGCTCCGGTTGGGGTATACAGTTTGACGATTCGTTCCCTTTCTAGTATACTTATACCGGTAGCGGCGGGGCGTGGCGCAGTCCGGTGAGCGCGCAGCGTTTGGGACGCTGAAGTCGGAGGTTCGAATCCTCTCGCCCCGACTGACATGCGGGAGTGGCGCAGTGGTAGCGCATCTGCCTTCCAAGCAGACTGTCGCGGGTTCGAATCCCGTCTCCCGCTTTGCACAAGACCTTTAGGGTTCCCAAAACCCTAAAGGTCTCTTTTGAATGAGGAAAGGAGCCTCCAACGCATGATCCCGCTCCAACTACGCCTCCGCAACTTTATGTGCTATCGCCAACCGCCGCCCCTGGACTTTCGCGGCATCCATCTGGCTTGCCTGACCGGCGCCAACGGCCACGGCAAATCGGCCCTGCTCGACGCCATGACCTGGGCCTTGTGGGGCAAGGCCCGCGCCAAACGGGATGACGAATTGATCCACCTGGGCGAATCGGAGATGGAGGTGGAGTTCACCTTTGACCTGGGCGGGGCCGTCTACCGCGTCATCCGCAAACGGGACAGCAGCGGACGGGGCCGCAGCCTGCTGGATCTGCAGGTGCGCCACGGCGACCGTTTCCGCTCCATCGCCGAATCAAGCGTGCGGGCCACCCAGGCGGCCATCACCCGCCTGCTGCGCATGGACTATGAGACCTTTACCAACTCGGCCTTTTTGCTCCAGGGCAAGGCGGACGCCTTCACCACCCGTACCCCCGCCGAACGCAAGCGCGTCCTAGGCGAAATTCTGGGCCTGAGCCGCTACGACGAATATGAGCAACTGGCCAAAGAGAAGGCCAGGGAAAAGGAGCGCGAGATC
The DNA here is from genome assembly GCA_964593865.1 of uncultured Anaerolineaceae bacterium. Lineage (GTDB taxonomy): Bacteria > Chloroflexota > Anaerolineae > JAAYZQ01 > JAAYZQ01 > CAZQKE01. The sequence goes on from CAZQKE010000036.1 coordinate 23,456, forward strand.
GCCCAGCTGGACGGATTGCTGCGCGACATTGACCGGGAGCTGGCCCGCCAACCCGAATACGAGGCCGAGCTGGAACAGGCCCAGGCCCGCGTCGCCGCGCTGAGCGAGGCCGGCCGGGAGGCGGAAGCGGCCCTGCGTGACCTGCTCCACGAACGGCAACTGCTGGAACATCAGCGCACCCGCCTCCGCGACCTGGACCGCCGCCTGCGCCGGGCCGAACAGGAACTGTCCGAGATCGAAGCCCAAATCGCCGAGCGGCAGCAGAGGGTGCAACTTTACGAAACGCGGTTGGCCGAGCGGCAGCAGGTGGAGGAAGGCTACGCCGCCCTGACCGCCGCCCGTCAGGCCGAGGCCGATTGGAATGAGCGGCTGGCCCGCTACACTACCCTCCGCGAAGAGGAGCACCGCTTGGAACGGGCCGTGGACGCCGCCCGCCGCGACATTGAATTGCAGATCGGCCGCTTGGGCGAACGCAAACGTGAGTTGCAACGCCGGGCCGCCGCCGCGCCCCGCTACGAAAGGGACCTGGCCGACGTGCGCCGCCGTTTGGAGCAGCTGGCCGCACGGCAGGCCGAGCGAGATCAGGCTCAGGAGCGGGCGCAATCGCTGGCCGAGGAAGCAGCCGCCCTCCAGGTGCGCAACGAGCAGCTCAAAACCGAGATGGAAGCCCTGCGGGGTAAGCTGGACATCTTAGCACGGGAAACGGGCGAAGCCCAATGCCCCGTCTGCGGCCAGGCCCTCTCCCCGGAGCACCGGGATCGGTTGCTGACCGAATTTGAAACCGAAGGCAAGTCGCTGGCCGATACCTACCGGGCCAACCAGGTCCGTCTCAAACAGATCGCCGCCGAAAGAAAGCGGCTGCAAGCCGAGATCGGGCGGCTGGACCGAGAACTGCGGAAACAGGCCGACCTGCAACGCCGGGAGGCCCGCCTGGAACAGGCCCTGGGTGAAGCCCGCCAGGCCGCCGCCGACCTGGAACAGGTGGCGGCGGAACTGGACGCCTTGCAAAACCGCCTGAATGCCGGGGACTATGCCGCCGCCGAGCGATCCGAACTGGACCGCCTGACCCAAGAGATCGCCGCCCTGGGTTACGATCCGGCGGCCCATGAGCAGGCCCGGGCGCAGGTTTCCGCCCTGGCCGAATTTGAGTCGGCCTACCATCAGCTCCAAACCGCCCTGGAACGGCTGGATGACGAACGGGCAACCCTGGCCGACCTGCAAACCCGCCGTGCCCGCTGGCAAGAAAGCCTGGCCGAGGACCGCTCTCGGCGGGAGCAATTGGCCGCCGAGGTGGAGCGTTTGCCGTCCGTCACGGCCCAGGTCCAGGCCCAGAAGGAAGAGGTGGAAGAGATCCGCGCCCGCTCCCACCAGGCGCGGCTGGAACAGGGGGCAGCCCAGCAGAAACTAGACCATTGCCGCTACCTGGCCGAAGAGCGCAAACGCCACGCCGCCAACCGTCAAAAACTGGCCGAAGAAAAAGCCATCTTCGACGAACTACGCCTGGCCTTTGGCAAAAAAGGCATCCAGGCCATGATCATTGAGGCGGCCATCCCCGAAATTGAGTACGAAGCCAACCGCCTGCTGGCCCGCATGACCGACGGGCGGATGCACGTCCGCTTTGAAACGCAGCGGGAAACCCGCCGGGGCGACACCCGCGAAACCCTGGACATCAACATCGCCGATGAGTTGGGCACGCGGCCCTACGAACTCTTTTCCGGCGGCGAGGCATTTCGCGTCAACTTTGCCATCCGCGTCGCCCTGAGCAAACTGTTGGCCCGCCGCGCCGGGGCGCAATTGCAGTTGCTCATCATTGACGAAGGCTTTGGCACGCAGGATGCCGAAGGTCGCCAGCGTTTGGTGGAGGCCATCAACTCCATCCAATCCGATTTTGCCCGCATCTTGGTCATCACCCACATTGAGGAGCTAAAAGACGCCTTCCCCGTGCGGATTGAAGTGGTCAAAACCGCCGACGGCTCCCAGATCAGCGTGAACTGAGGGCTGCGGGGGAGCGGTGCGCCGAGAGGGGGAACGATGATCATGCGGAATGCCGGTACGGCATAAGGAGGCCCTGATGTTGAACCGGGTGCTTGGTTCCCCCGTGGGGGACGAGGAAACCGCCGTCAAGGCCAGATCGCTGACCCTGTTGGCCCTGGTCACGGCGGTCCTGGCAGTTGCCTATGTCTTGGTGCTGTGGATCGGCGCGCCGGATCAGCTCACCGGTGGGGCCGTGGGCGGCCTGTTGGCCGCTTTTGCTTTGAGCGTGGGGTGCTTTTGGCTGGCCCGCCGAGGGCGCGTGCGCCTGTCCGCTGCCATCCTGTTCGCGGGCCTGTTTGCGACCATCTGCCTCTACATGACCGAACCGGCCAACACCATCTCCGACCTGACGATGGCCCCTTTCCTCTACATCCTGGTCGTCCTGCCCGCAGGCTACATCCTTCATCCCGGCGTTTCGTTCGTGGCGACGACGCTGGGCGCGATTTACACCGTCACCTTTATCCTGATCGCCCAACCCGCAGCTTACGTCGGCTTTGCACACAAATCCAGCTTCTGGTCCAATGTGGGACTGGCCTTCGCCTTGTGTTACATCCTGTCGGCCATTGCCTGGGTATTCGGCGAAGGCGTCACCCGCGCCCTGGACCGCACCCGGCAGCAAAACCGCCGCCTCCGGCAGTTGACCGAAGAACTGGCCGCCCAGCGTCGCTTACAGGCCGAAACCGGTCGACGCATCCTGGATCTGGCCGAACGCCTGACCGTTGCCTCCAAGCGGCAGGCCAGCGGTTCAAACCGACAGGCAGCAGCCGTGGCCCAAGTCTCCACCTCCATCGGCGAATTGGAGCAAGCGGCCAAAGAGATCGCCCAAAATGCCCGGCAGGTGGATGAGGCCGCGCGGGAGACCCTGCAAAACGCCCAGGAAGGGCAGGCGGTCATCTGGCGGAATAACGAGGCCATGGGCCTTATCAGCGCCAACGCCCAAAAGGGCGTCCGAGAAGCGGAGGAACTGGCAAGACATCTCAAGCAGGTGGACCGCGTGGCGGCGATCATGAGCAAGATCGCCGATCAGATTCAGCTGGTGGCCTTCAACGCTACCCTGGAAGCCGCCGAAGCCGGGGCCGCCGGGCAACGGTTCGGCGTCGTCGCCGCCGAAATGAAGGACCTGGCCGCCGATTCCCTCAAACAGGCCAAACAGGTGGCCCGGATCGTGCAGCAGCTCCAGGAAGCGGGTGAGGCGGTGGTGAGCCTGAGCGGCGAACAGGTGCGCGTCGTCCAAGCCGGTGCGGAGGCGGTCGGCCGTTCCGGCGCGGCCCACCAGGCCATCATCGCTTCGGCGGAGCGGCTGGCCCACTTGGCCGCCCAGATCCAGCAGGCCACGGCCCAGCAGCAACAGGCCAGCGAACAGGTGGCCGACTCGGTCCAAGAGATCAAGGCGGTGGCCGACCGCTGGGTGGTAAGCAGCTACCAAATGGATGAGATGGTCAATGCACTCCAATCGCTGGCGGAACAATTGGTCTGAAAGAAGCCCTGCGGCCCGGACCGACCGGCTGATGGCAGCCCTGGTGGGAGGCTGTGCCCTGCTGCTCTATATTGCGACCCTGGCCCCCACCGTCCTGCCCGGAGACGGCGGCGAGTTCCAATTCGTGCCCTGCCTGGCGGGCATCGCCCACCCCACCGGCTATCCCCTTTACATCCTGCTGGGCTGGGCCTGGTCCCACTTGCTGCCTCTGGGTGATGTAGCCTATCGGATGAACCTGTTCTCCGCCTTTTGGGCTGCGCTGGCGGTGGCCCTGCTCTACCCCACGGTCCGTCTCCTGCTGGCCCAAGCCGTACCGCACCTTGCGCCGGGGATGAACCGCTTGCTGTCTGTCCTGGCCGCCCTCACCTTCGCCGTGACGCCCACCCTCTGGTCCCAAGCCACCATCGCCGAAGTCTACGGCCTGCACATCTTTTTTGTTGTGTTGCTCCTCTACCTGGCCCTGCGCCGGGGAGAGCAGCCCGATCTCCGCTCCCCGGTCCCCCTTGCCTTCTCCTTCGGCCTGGCCCTGACCCACCACCGCACCACTTTGCTCCTGGCCCCCGCCCTTCTGGTCTATCTCCGGCTCACCGCAAGGGACAAACGCCTGTGGCCGCCTGCCACCCGCCGCCTGTTCCCCACCGCCTGCTACCTGCTGCTTGCCATCACCTTGCCCCTCCTCCTCTACCTCTACATCCCCCTTCGCGCACCCCAAACCCCCTACCTGCGCTTGCCTCTGGATGCCGACCGCGAACTGGTCCTCTATGAAAACACCTGGGCCGATTTCCTGGATTTCGTCGCCGGTGGCCCCTTCGGCGGTTCGGTGGACCTGACGGTGGACCTGGGGGCACGCTTGAGCATGGCCTGGGGCTTGCTGCGGGCCGAAATCCCCTGGCCGGGTTTGGTCTTGGCTCTAACCGGCCTGTTGGGGTTGCTGCTGTACCGCCGTTGGGCGATCCTGGCTCTGACCGGCTTGGCCTATACTGCCGTCGTCGCTTTCAACCTGGTCTATACCATCGGCGATATCTTTGTCCTGTTCATCCCTTCCTACCTGATCGTGGTACTGTGGATGGCGCTGGGGGCCGGAATGCTGGCGGATGGATTGGCCCGGTGGCTTGGCGCCCGGCTTGTCTAAAACCTGCCTTGCGGGTATAATCAAACGGCCCGTCGGAGGAGACGGAAGGAGGTGCGGCGTGGGATACTCTTTGTTAGGTGCGCATATCAACTCCACGGTGAGCGGTCTGCCCGAAACCATCAAAGAATGGAAGCCGCCCCTGGTTGTGATCCTGGATCACAGCGACGTGTGGCACGCGGTCAAGGCTGCCTCACCGCAAACCCTGTTTGTGGGCCGCCTCTTTCTTGCCTCCGAACCGGATTTTAACGACCCCTACCTAAACCCCATCCGCGCTGCCCGCGACCATTGCGCCAAAGTGCTGCCCTGGGCGGAACGGATGGGCGACACCTATGATTTTTGGCAAGGAGTCAACGAGCCGATCATCCAATCGCCGGAGGCGATGGCCCGTTATGCCGCCTTTGACGCCGAGCGGGCGCGGTACATGGCCGGTTACGGCTTCCGGGTCGCCATCGGTAGCTTCTCCGTGGGCAACCCGGAGCTGGCATATTGGCGACAATACATCCCCGCTCTGGAAGCGGCCCTTCAGTACGGCGGCGCGCTGGCCCTTCACGAATACGCCTGGCCTACCCTGGACCACGAGTGGGAGTGGTACTTGCTCCGCCACCGCAAAGTTTACTTTGGCGATCCGGAACACGGCTGGGAAGGGTTGCCCGATCACCTCAAAACCCTGCCCTTGTTGATCACCGAGTGCGGGCTGGATGGATTGATCGAGCAGGGCCACCCTCCACGGGGTTGGAAAGTGCTCTACGGCGACGATCCCGACAAGTACCTTCGGCAGCTGGCCTGGTATGATGCCGAGTTGGTCAAAGATACCTATGTAATGGGAGCGGCCATCTACTGCCTGGCTCCGCCCGACTCCCAATGGCGTAGCTACGACATCTGGCCTGAACCGGCCAAAACATTGGCAGCCCAAGCCACTCCCCTTTACCGCTGGGGAGAGATTGAGCCGCCCGCGCCACCGGAGCCGTCGGAGCCGGAACCCGAACCGGAGCCTCCGACTTCTCCCTGGAAGATGGATGTTGAATATCGGCCCGGTTCGCGCATTATCGCCGGTTCTTTCCCCACCGCGGGCATCGCGCTGACCGTCACCGACCCGTGGGGCAATGCTGTCACCGTGATCAGCGGTTCCAAGCCCGATTACGGCGTCGGCGGGTTTGAGGTCCTGACCGGCAACATCGCCCTTTACACCCTCACTTTTCTCGACCAGCGGTTTGAAGTCCAGACCCACGATGGAATGACCCTCGTCACCTTCACCCAGGTCGAAACCCCGCCGGAGGAAGAACCACCCGAAGAAGAGCCGCCGGAGGAAGAGCCACCTGAGGAAGAGCCGCCGGAGGAGGAACCACCTGAAGAGGAGCCGCCGGAGGAGGAACCCCCTTCTGAGGAGCCTCCACCCTGCGAGGAATCATCCGATTTGGAGACTCTATTCGGTGAACTGTTCAAGCGGCTGGACCGGATCATCGCCGCATTGGAGCAGCACCTTTCGTCCGGGGCGGAGTAGTTGACATGATCCCCGGCTCGCCGCCGAGGATGGAAATCCCCGGCGGCTCTGCCTGGGGCGGTGGCGACTCCGGTCGCTCCTTTCAGGCCTGCAGCGGGGCGTATTCGTGCATTCGCGCCCGATTCGTGGACGGCCCGTCATTTTAGGAACCGGAGGAGACGTGAAGAATGTTGACGGAGATCCAGGTGCGAACCCGCTCCCACAGTGAGTTTCGGGACATCACCTCCCAGGTGCAGCGGGTGGTGGATGAGAGCGGTGTAGAAGAAGGCATCTGTCACCTCTTTCTACCCCACACCACGGCGGCTCTCACCCTCAACGAAAATTGGGACCCCAACGTGCGGGGCGACCTGGTGCGTGCCCTGGCCGCCTTGATCCCCAACGTCCCATACCGCCACGGCGAAGGCAATTCCCCGGCACACCTGATGTCTAGCCTGTTGGGCAACAACGAAACGTTGTTGGTGCATGGTGGGCGGTTGGTGTTGGGCAGTTGGCAGGGCATCTACCTGGCCGAGTTTGACGGCCCACGCCGTCGCCGGGTGGTGGTCAAAGTAGTAGCCGATACAAAATAGCCCAAATCGCGGCATCTATTTGCGGTTCATTCCCCTTTCCGGTATAATGATCGCGGCTTGGACCGCCGTCCCTTTGCGATCCGGCGGGGCGCGGCGGGCGCAGATCACACAAGCAGCCCGGCGTCGGCCTCCGGCTTTCTATCTTGAAGGAGGAGTAGAAGCGATGAACAAGAAAGGACGGGTTTTCAGCGGAGCGCGACCCACAGGGCGTCAACACCTGGGCAACTACTTGGGGGCCATCCGCAACTATGTGGCCTTGCAGGATGAGTATGAGTGCGTCTACTGTGTAGTAGACCTCCACGCCCTGACGACGCTACAGGACACCGACAAACTGCGGCAGTGGACCTGGGAGATGACGCTGGACTGGCTGGCCGCCGGGATGCGTCCCGAAGAGACGATCATCTTTGTCCAGTCCCACGTGCCCCAAGTGACGGTTCTACACACCATCCTCTCCATGGTCACTCCCCTGGGCTGGCTCACCCGTCTGCCCACTTTTAAGGAAAAGGTCCGCCAGCAGCCGGATAACGTCAACTACGGGCTGGTGGGCTACCCCGTGCTGATGGCCGCCGACATCACCCTCTACAAAGCCGACACGGTTCCCGTCGGTGTGGATCAGGCCCCCCACCTGGAGTTCACCCGCGAGATCGTGCGCCGTTTCAACCGTCATTTCGGTCCGGTGTTGGTGGAACCCCAAGCCAAGTACACCGAGTTTACCAAAGTGCTGGGTACGGACGGCAAAAACAAAATGAGCAAATCCCTGCACAACCATATTGAGATCGCCGCCACGCCGGAGGAGATCTGGCAGCGGGTACGGACGATGGTTACGGACCCGGCCCGCCGCTACCGCAACGATCCCGGACACCCGGAGGTGTGTAACGTCTTTGCCCTGCACCGCTTCTTCTCTGCCGACGAAGTGGATCAAATCGCCGCCGATTGTCGCTCGGCGGCCATCGGATGCGTGGACTGCAAGAAAAAGTTTGCCCAAAATCTGGCCGACTACTTTGCACCTTTCCGCGAACGCCGCGCTCAACTCGCCGCCGACCCTGACTATGTATGGGATGTCCTGGCCGACGGCGCCCGCCGGGCCGGTGCTATCGCCGACGAGGTTTTGAATGAAGTCAAAGCTGCCGTAGGGCTGCCCTGAGGACCGGTTTATCCCATGTCTCAAAAGAATCGTTACCCTTTTGACTTCTACCTAGCCCTGGCGGCGAATCTGTTCTTCTTCGCAGGGTTTCAATGGACCTTTGCCACTTTACCCGCCTACTTGCAGGAGATCGGTGGTGGCGCAGCAGACATCGGTTTGGCCTTTGGCCTCCTGAGCCTTAGCGCGGTGGCATCCCGCCCCGCCGTCGGTTGGTTGGCAGACCATTGGGGGCGCAAGCCGGTGCTCCTTTTGGGGGCGGTGATCGTCTGTCTGGTCCCGGCGCTGTATGCCCTGACCCGCTCCTTGTGGCTCTTTCAGGCCGAACGGGTGCTCCACGGCTTGGGCATGGCCGCCTTCACCACCGCTTACACCACCCTGATCGGCGACCTGGCCCCCCCGGAGCGGCGGGGAGAGGCCATGGGGCTATCGGGCGTGACCAACAATGTGGGAATGCTCGTGGCCCCCGTCCTGGGTGTATCTACGGCGGCGGCCTGGGGCTATGCCGCCCATTTTTGGATATCGGCGGCAATTACCGTCCTCAGCCCGCTGCTGCTCCTGTTCGTCACCGAGCCGGAGCGGAGGAGCAAGAGCATCCCTATCCGGCAGGAGAGCTTGCGCGCGGTAGCCCGGTTGCGGCCTGTGTGGGTTGCCTCTCTGGGCGTGACCGGCTTGGCCGTGTCCTTTGGTGCGGTGTTGAGCTTCCTGGCCCCCTTCGCCGCCGAGCACGACCTGACCGCAGCAGGAGTCTATTTTTCGGCCATGGCCTTGGCCATGATCGTCGCCCAAAGCGGGGCCGGTTGGCTTTCCGACCGGGTGGGACGCAGGGCCGTGACCATACCGGGGTTGGCCTTGACCGTCGTGGCGGTGGCGGGGTTGGCGATGGTGCGCAGCGACGCCGCCCTGGTGTTGCTGGGCATAGCCTTTGGAACCGCCTGGGGGTTGAGCCGAGCCGGCATGGATACCTCCGTGGTGGAAGCGGTCCCGGCCCGGCAGCGGGGCAAAGCCGTCAGTGTCTTTTTTACCTCTTTTGACATCGGCGTTGGCGTGGGATCTTTTGGCCTGGGGATCATCGCCCAGGAGGGAGGATATGGCGCCGCCTTCTATGCTGCGGCTCTGTGGTCCATCCTCGCGCTGGGAAGCTACACCTTGTGGAGCGTAGAATCCCGGCCGGAGTGAAGGCGTTCGGTGCGAATGCCCCGGCCCATCCGCAACTCGTGCGGCCCCGATGCCTCCCGGAGCCAAGCCCTGGGAAGGGGAGAGCCGGATGCCCCCTCTGGTGCTCATCGTCCTGGCTTGGATGGGCGGCTTGGTGCTGGCCCATCATTGGCTCGCGCCGTTGGGCATTGAACCGCCGACGGTGCTCCTCCTGGGCATTGTCCCCCTCGCGACCCTCTTTTTCTGGCCGAAGGACCGTTCCCTCCGCTTGGGCAGCGTATGTGCCCTGGCCCTGTTGCTGGGTGCACTGCGCTACCAAATCGCCCAACCGGACCTCACCGATCCGGCCTTTGTGGCCGCTTACAACGACGGCGGTTGGGTGACGGTTGAAGGCATCGTAGACGATTATCCAGATGTCCGCGATACCCGGACCAACCTGACGCTCAAGGCCGCGGCCATCACGGTGGACGACGAGACGCACGCCGTGCACGGTCGGGTCCTGATCCGCGCACCCCGCTACCCGGAGTACCACTATGGCGACCGGCTGCTGGTTTCCGGTCTGTTGAAGACGCCCCCCGAATTCGCAGATTTTTCCTACCGCGACTATTTGGCCCGGCGGAACATTTACGCCGTGCTGGATCGCCCTCACATTGAACAGATCGCCACGGGCGAGGGCAACCCTTTTCGGTCGGCCATGTTCGCCCTCAAAGACCGCGCCCGTGACCTGTTGGCCCGCCTCCTGCCCGATCCGGAAGCCGCCTTGCTACAAGGCATCCTCTTGGGCATAGAGACCGGCATCCCCCGTGACCTGTACGATGCCTACAACGCCACCGGCACAAGCCACATCATCGTCATCTCCGGGGCCAACATCACCGTTGTAGCCACCCTCTTTTCCCAATTCTGGGGGCGCATCGTGGGCCGACGGCGGGCATATTGGTTCACCATCGCCGGTATCCTCCTCTACGTCCTGTTGGTGGGGGCCGATCCGGTGGTCAGCCGGGCGGGGGTGATGGGTGGCTTGTTCGTCACCGCCCTCTACCTGGGCCGCCGGGCGACGGCCTACGTCTCCCTATTTGCTTCGGCCCTGTTCCTGACCTTGCTCAACCCCCTGTCGCTGTGGGATGTGGGCTTTCAGCTCAGTTTCGCCGCTACGTTGGGCCTCATCCTTTTTTCGCCCACCGTGGAGCAGATGTTCGAAAACCTCCTGCGACGCATCGTCCCCCGCGAACGGGCCAGGGAGCTGGTACGGCTCCTCAACGAAGTGCTGATCGTCACCCTGGCCGCCCAGGTCCTCACCTTGCCCCTTATCGTCTACCATTTTGGGCGTCTCTCGCTGGTCGCCCCCTTGACCAACCTGCTCATCCTGCCGGTGCAGCCCCTCATCATGACCTGGGGAGGCGTGACAATGCTCATCGGCTTGATCCCCTTCCTGGAACCTCTGGCCCAGGTGATCGCCTGGGTTCCCTGGCTCCTCCTGGCCTACACCAACGCCGTTGTGCGCTGGATGGCTGCTTGGCCTTTTGCTTCCGTGCAGATCGCCCCTGCCAACGCCGCCCGACTGGCTTTGTACTACGTCCTGCTCATCGCCGGAGTGTGGCTCCTGCGCCAACGGCGCGGATACGCCCGCCGGCTTTGGCAGCAGCTGACCGAACGCTGGTCTGCGACCACCCTTCTGACCGTAGCCCTGGTCGCCGCCGCCCTGGCCTGGCTTGCCCTTCTGCAGCTGCCCGACGGCAACCTCCACGTCGCCTTCTTGGATGTCGGTCAAGGGGATGCCATCCTGATCACCACGCCGCGCGGTCGGCAGATCCTGGTGGACGGCGGCCCCAGCCCGACGGCCATCACCTCCGCCCTGGGCCGCAAGATACCCTTTTGGGATCGCTCCCTTGACCTGCTGGTGATGAGCCATCCCGACGCCGACCACATCACCGGCCTGGTGGAAGTGTTGGAACGCTACCGGGTGGGCGGCTGGTTGGACAACGGCCGCCCCGATGATGACCCCGTGTACCTGCAGTGCCAATCGCTCCTGCAAGACATTCCGCGCCATGTTGTCCGCGCCGGGGACCTCCTGGACCTGGGGGATGGCATCGTGTTGGAGGTGCTGCACCCGCCACCGGCATTGATGACCGGCACGGAGGCCGATTCCAACAACAACTCGGTCGTGTTGCGACTGACATGGGGGCCGATTGCCTTCCTCCTAACGGGGGACATTGAGGCAGAAGCGGAAGAGGTACTCTTGCGCTCCGGTCGGCCCCTGGCGGCGACGGTGCTCAAAGTGGCCCACCACGGCAGCGGCGGTTCCTCTACCGCCGAGTTCCTCACTGCCGTTCACCCCACCTATGCCGTCATCTCGGTCGGGGCCGACAACCCTTTCGGACATCCCAACCGGGATGTCCTCGGTCGTTTGGCCCGGCTGGGCGCGACCGTCCTGCGCACCGACGAGCAGGGGACCGTGGAGTTCATCACCGACGGGCGGCAACTGTGGGTGCGGGTGGAACGGTGAGCCGACCGTGGGCAAGGCGGGCGCACCGCCGAGATTCCGCCGAACCGTAGCGATCCCGCATTTGTCATTCTCCGATCCTCATGCTACAATGCCCTACGGTGGACCGTTCCGCGCCGATCAAGGAGACCGCTCTCCGTTGACACATCCGGCGGCAGAGCGCATGGCGAGCGTTCGCAAGACACGGTGAAAGGGGAAAGCACGTGGAGAGACCGCTAGTCATAGACCGAGAAGGCCGGGAGCGCGATTGGGAATGGCTGATCGCCAACTTTGGGGCTGTGGTTTTGAAGCGGGCTACCGTGCCCGCAGGGGCAACCCATGTGTACCGCATCATCAAATTGGTGGATGCGGAAGGCCCGGCGGTGCAGATCGTCAATGTGGTGGACCAAGACGGCACCCCCCTGGAGGGCATAACCGTCGTCCGTCACTGGCCCGATGCGCCGCCGCTGCCCGCTTGGCCGCCGCCCGCCAGCCGCTGGCGCGGTGAAGGCGTCTACGGCCGGACGGGAAGCAACGGTGACATCGGCTTTGGTATGGGCCATGGCGACTACTACTTTCCACCGGAAGGGGGAGCCAGCGCCGTGTGGCTGGCCGATGAAGCCGGTCCTTCCGACTTTATCGGCGGCCTGGGCATGATCGGCGCGACCGACCACCGCCATCTGGACGTGTACTACCGACGACAAGAGGTATCGTCCCCGCCGCCGCCCCCGCCCCCTCCTCCCCCGCCGGAGGAGGAGCTATGGGAGGCCCTGTTGGAGCGGCTGCAGCGGATCGCTGCCCTCTTGGAGCAGATCGCGCAGGAACCACAATGACCCGATCCCTTTTTTCCCGGCTGCGGGAGCCGGGCGCATTCGCCTTGCTGCTCCTGGCTACGGTGGGCTTTTTCTGGCGCATCCTGCTGACACCCGACGCTTGGAAACCGGCGGGCGGCGGGGACCTGGTCTCTTTCCTCTACCCCACCTACCGCTTTGCCGCCTCCCGCCTGGCCGCCGGGGACTTGCCCTTGTGGAATCCCCACCTTTACGGGGGCGTGCCCTTTTTGGCCGATATGCAGACCGGCCTCTTTTACCCCTTCAACCAGATCCTTTTCCGCCTGGCCCCCGATTTTTCCTACAAGGCCCTGGAAGGCATGGTCGCCCTGCACATTTTTTTGGCCGGGCTGTTCATGTACCTTTGCCTGCGCTACCTGGAACCGGCGGAGGGGGATAGGCTACGCCGTCCGGCAGCCATGTTGGGCGCGGTCGCCTACATGTTCTCCGACCTGTTCATCGTCCATTTCGGCAACCTGAACCTGGTAGCCGTGGCCGCCTGGCTGCCCCTGGTCTTTTTGCTCTTTTGGCGGTCCCTACGGGCGGGGAGTGTGGCCTGGGCGGTGGGAACCGGCGTGGCTTTGGCCCTGGCAACCCTGGCCGGGCATTTGCAGATCACCCTTTACCTGGGCTTGACCCTGGCTGTCATGGCCTTCTTTTTCGCCTTCCGCCGCCCGGTCGCCCGCTACAAACCGTTCCTCCTGCTGTTCGTGGCGGCCATCGTCGCCGTGGGCCTGACCGCCCCGGTCCTGCTGCCCGCTCTGGAGTACGCCCGCCTCAGCACCCGCGCCGCCCTATCCTACCGCGATGCCGCCCGCTACTCCCTCGTCCCCGGCCTCCTGGGCGAGATGGTGGTGCCGGCCCTCCTGAGCAGCCGCGAGCCGAACCTCTACTGGGGCGTGTGGGACCGGGTGGCCGTCGGCTATTTGGGCATCCTGCCCCTCATCCTGGCCGGGTTGGCCGTGCTGCTGCGGCGGGGGCAAAGGGTAGCCCTTCTGGTCGTGCTGGCCGCCGTTGCCTTTTTGCTGGCTTTGGGCGGCGAATCGGTCTTTCACGGCTGGGCCTATCGCCTGCTGCCCGGCTTTGGGCAGATTCGCGCCCCGGCCCGTCTGGTGTTTGTCCTTGATTTCGCCCTGGCCGCTTTGGCCGCCCTGGCCCTGGACCGCCTGCTCCGCCCCCTGCCCCGGCGGGAGCGGCGGGTGCTGGATGAGGTCTGGCGGGGGCTGATGTGGTTCGGCGGCGGCGCGGCCCTCATCGGCGGGGCGTGGGCTTATTTGGTGCTCTACCAGGCAGCCGACGGTGACCCTACCCTTTTCTGGCGGGTGTCCCAGGCGGCCGGCGGTGTCATCTTTGCCCTGCTGATGCTGTTCGCCGGGCTGGGCTGGCTCCATGCCCGGCGGACCGGTCGTTTGCGACGGGGAACGCTGGCCTGGTTGGCCGTCGGCTTGGTGTTCGTGGACCTGGCCACCGTGGGAGCCAACACCGACCTGGGCCACGAGCCGCCCACGGGCGGCTACGAGCACCCCCTGGCGGTCCAATACCTGCGCAGCGCACCCGGTTTTTTCCGCATAGACTCACGAACCGATGTAGCCCACCTGTGGCAGCCCGACCTGGCCCTGTTGGCCGGGCTGTACGATGTCAACGGCGTGGACAACCCCCTGCTGATCGCCGATACGGCCCGCTACTGGGAGGGCCTCGGCGGGCGGTCGTCGCCCCTTTATGATTTTCTGGGCGTGCGCTACCTGATCGCCGGTAAGGAGGTGGAGCTGGACCGGGAGCGGTTCAGCCTGGCCTTTGACGCCGATCCGACGGTCAACATCTATTGGAACCGGGGGGCATTGCCCCGCGCCTTTGTCGTGCGGCGGACCATCCCGGCCTGGGACCACGAGGACGCCTGGCGACGCATCCATCGGCCCGATTTTGATCCGGCGACGACGGTGGTTCTGGAAGGTGGCCCATCCCTTTCCGGCCCGGCGGAGGCGACAGAGGCTCAGGTGGTGCGTTACGAGACGGATGAAGTAGAGATCGCCGTCGAGACGCCGACGGCAGGGATCTTGGTCCTCAGCGACCCTTTCTACCCCGGCTGGCGGGCGACGGTGGACGGCCGACCGGCAGAGATTTTGCGGGCCAATTACGCTTTCCGGGCCGTGGCCGTTCCCGCCGGGCGTCACATCGTCACCATGACCTTCCGCCCCATGACATGGTACATCGGCCTGGGCATCGGCGGGCTGACGACGTTGGCGGTGCTGCTGACGGGCGGAATCGCCTTCATTCGGCGGGGGAAGCATCAAACCTGAGCGGAGGCCGAGTCCCATCCCGGATGAGAGAAAGGCGATGGTTGCCCATTTCGGCCATCCAGTGGGGGAACGCTTCGATGGAGCGTTCTATAAACCCTTCGCAGACCTCACGGATGCGCATGTTGGTAATGCTCTGGGCGATGTGATTGACCATACTTTTGGGCATAAAGCGCAACCCCAGCGGCACGGGAAGTTTCCCCTCTAGCTGCAGACTGTATTCAATGCGCGTTTCTTCCCCTGCGTCATAAAAAACGGAGCGGCTGGAAAAATACCCGTGGGTTGTTGCCGAATGGAGACCGGCCTTGGGGGAAACGGGGGTGATGCCTTCCAAAGGGTGGACGCGAAGCACCCATCCCTTTTCCAGCGTGGTCTGCACGTCGGCGTAGATGCGGATGCGGTAGGCTCCCAATTCCAGGGAATGGTAAAGCAAGCGGAAGCGATCCGGCCCAAAGGCCCGCACCAGGGAGATGTGGGGCAAATAGTTCAGCAGGCGGCTCACGTCGGCATAGTACGCATAGGCGACCGGCAAAGGGGCCGGGAACGTAAAGGCACGGCGGGCAGAGCCGGAGATGTGGATCATGCGCTCTGCTCAGGCTCCTTATCCCGTTTCAGTTCGTCCAGACGGGCGGCCAGGGCGTCCAGCTGGTCAAGGAGCTGTTGAAAGTCCCGGCGGCGGGGCACGCCCCGCTCGTCCAGGAGACGTTCCACCGTCTCCTCCAGGGAGGGAGGGGAGGAAGCCTCTTCCGCCCTCAAACTCAGGAGCTTATCGCGCAGGCGGAGGCCCTGCTCTTCGCCCAGTTCTCCTCGGTTGATGAGGGCCTGGACACGACGCTCAATCTCTTCATCTACCTGTCGTGCCAGGTCAAGGGGGGAGGCCAGGGTTCGCCGTAGGGTACTCACCGTTTCCCCTCCGGCCCGGACCAGGCCGGTGAGCACCGATTGGGGCAAAAAGCCCCGCCGCTTTTTCTCTTGCTCAAAGATGATCTGGGTCAGGGTGATGGCCGTCAGGTCTTCGCCGGTGGCATAGTCTATGACCTGGACCTCTTGCCCTTGCCGGATCAAGGCGGCGATCCCCTCCAGGGTGATGTACCGCTTGGCCTCGGTGTTGTACAGTTTGCGGTTGGGATACCGCTTGATCACGGGCATTTCATCTTCCCCATTCTCGGAAATCGCGGACCGCCCAGGGGTTGAGCACGAATGCGCGAATGTGCCCGACCCGGTGGCACAAAAAGGCTGCGGTTGAAACCGCACCCGGCGGGCCGCCGGTCGACCGCCTGCCTCCGATCTCCCACAGGTTCAACCGTCTGCACGGCGGACATCCGGCCGTAGGCCCAAAAGGGGTGACCTGAGCCGCCACTTATCCCCGGCGATGTGCCGCGGGTCGGCCCGCTTCTAGTTGCCAGGGGATTATAGCCGTCTTGCTGAAAAGTGTCAAATCGGTGTGAAAGTGTTTTTGCCTGTGTCGGCCTCACCGCGGGCACAAGGGACGGTCGTCTCCCGTCGGTGTAAAAGGCCCCCACGCCAAGCGTGGGGGCCTTTGAGTTCGGGTTCGCCGCCCATCGTTACTTTTCGGATTTTCCGGGAGCCAGTTTGAAGAACCCGGCAGCAATGGCGACCGCCACGGCAAAGATGACGGCGACCAATGCCACGATGAGGGCGATGGCGGTGATGGGCGAAGGGGGAGGCGGGGCTTCCGCTTGGGCCTGGGCGACCACGGCCGTCGCCTCGGCGGCAGCGGCTTCACTCCTAGCCTGTCTCGCCTCTTCCTGAGCGGCTTCCACTTCTGCCTGGGCGGTGGCAGCCGCTTCCTCGGCGGCGGCTTTGGCAGCTTCGGCTTCCTTCAGGGCTGCCTCTGCCTCTTCGGCAGCCTGTTGGGCTGCGGCCAGCTCCTCCGGGCTAACGCCGGTGGGAATCTCCACCGACCCCTCGGCGGCAACGGCGTCCAGGATGACCTGGTTCATGGTCTTGATGTGCTCATCGGTGGAGGCCACTTTGCCGTATTTGGCGATGACGCCGTCGGTCCAGAAGGCGGGGGTTGCCATGTTCTGGTGGCAGCCCATGCAGACGCCGGTACGCTCTATGCGGGTGCGTTCGTCGTTGTTCAGCGGGCGGGAAAGGGGCCAGTGGGAACCGACGGTCATCAGCTGCTTGCCGTCGCGGGTGACGATTTGGCTCCAGTCGTACTTCAGGTCGGGGATGGCCTGGATCTGGACTTGGACGTTTTCGGCCAGGAGGTTGCCTTCGGCGTCCTCCAGGGCGGCGTACATCGGCTGGCTGTAGCCGGTCTGGTAGCGACCGCCCTCAATGCCGTAGCCCAGGGTCTTGGGGTTGGAGTGGCAGCTCTCGCAGGTGCGGGCTTTGCGCCCGGAGGAGTGCGGTTGCACCGGGGCCATATCCATTCCCAACTGGCCTTCGGGTCCGGCGCCTTCGGTGTTGGGCGGGGTGCGACCGATCTTGTTGTGGACCACGGCGTTGCCGTCGGGACCGATGACGGTGTAGACTACCTGGCAACCGGGGATCAGGGGGCTGACGCGGCCTTCGCCGTTGATGCCCAGGATCGGTTCCTCCCAGCGCAGGTAGGAGCGGCCCTCTTTGACCTCGCCCGGCGATTTGACCATGCCATGGGTTCCATCGGGGTTCTTGGCGTTGCCGGAAGCCACCCAGTCGGTTCCCTCTTTGCCCTCGCCGTAGGTGATCTTGACGTGGCAGCCGTAGCACTGGGGCGCCCAATCGGAGTGGCAGGCGTAGCATTCCAGTTTATCCATGTGCTTGGAGATGCTCTTCATGGCAACTTCGGCATCCATATTCTTCCAACCGTTGGTCAGGTTCAGGTTCTTGAGGACGGGGACTTTGAATTCCTGGCCGCCGACGGTGTGGACGATGACATCGTTGCCCCGGCGCACTACGTTGCCGAAGGGGTTGCCCCGTGTGGTCAGCAGGTAGCCGTCCTCAACGTCATAGATCGTGCCAAAGGTTTGATAGTCGTTCAGCTCCGTTGCGACTCCACGAGGGGTATCGGGCAGGTCCTCGGCGAACTCTTCGCCATAGCCCAAAGGCAGCTCCCAGGGGTATTTGTCCGGCGTGCCGTGGCAGTCGGAACATTCTATCTCCACCTGGGCCAGGGTTGTGCCAAAGATGGTTCCGTCGCCGTGCATCTCCAAGCCCGTGTGGCAGTCTTGGCACAGCATCCGACCGGTGGGGTTTTCGGGGCGGCTTTCCATCTCAAAGTGCAGGTCGGTTTTCATAAAGAGGTACTTTTTGGTGTGCAGCGGCGGTTGGGTGTTCCCTTGTGCGTCAAAAGGCGTGCCGTAGGGGAACTCCATGAACCCCTGGTAGGTTGTGCCGATGCGCTTGCCCCGGTTATGGCAAGAGTTGCAGGTTTCCACAGGGAGGCCCATGCCGCTCTCGCGGGTGCCAAAGATGGTGTGCTTGAGCAGGTGCGGCGCTTCATCTTTGGGGATGGTGGGATCGTTGCCCTCGTAGTAGCCTTCGTTGCTGTAGGGGATGTGGCAGGCAGAGCAGCCCATGCCGCGCCAATCGCCCCGCTTGCTGCGGCCTTTGACCCCCACGTGGCAGCGTTGGCAATCGTGCTGCTGGTAGGTGATGCCCGCCAGCTTGGGATCGGCCAGGATTTCCTCCACGGTGGGAGAAGGCAGTTTTTCCAGCGATTGGGGGAAGACATCGGGGAACTTGGCCATCAGGTTTTCCATATAGTCTTTGTAGGCATCGGTCCCCATGGCCGGCGTTCTGCCGTCCGGGTCGTCTACGTCATAGTTGCCCCACTTGACGGCGTAACTGTCGGGGATGCCCCAAGCCCAGGTGTTGCCCTGGATCTTGCCTGCTTCGGTGTTCATCAGGGCGCGCTCCAGGGCATAGGGGTATCCTTCGTGGCATCCCGATTGACCGCAGGTGTTCTCGGCGATCCAGATGCTACCGGGATCGGGATAGAATGTGCCGCCGTGGGCAACGTCCTTATCGGTGGCGGTCCCATCGCCACCGTGACAGACGGTGCACCCCCCCAGCGACTGGATGGAGAGGAACATCGCACTGTTCGGATCGCGGATGTCCTCGATTCCTTCGTGGCAGCCTGCATCGTCGCAGGTAGTGGGATCGTCGGCCCATACGGTGCTGCCCTCCATCGCTGCCGTCAGGGCGAGCAGCAAGGCCAGGGTCAGGATCATCAATAGCCACCTTTTCACGATGCACCTCCTTGTGTCTGTGATCGGATTGCTTTCAGACGCCACATGTCTTTCCATAAACCACCTCCTTTTTTCACAGATGGGCCTGAACGCAAAAACGCCTTTCCGCGGACGAAAGATCGCCCGGAAAGGCGTTCATCACCTCTGGCGGAATGCCGACCATCAGCATCCCAAGCGGATTCTATTGTCGGCCTTGTGGTGCCGTCATCAGCACCCGGCCTCAGTTCGCCACCAGTATACCACATTTGCGCCCGGATGTCAACTCCCCGGCGGATAAATTCCGGTGGCCGGTGGTGGCAAGTCGCTCCTTTTGGGCCTGCGCCCGGCGGCGGTAGCGCAAGGTGGAGGCTTGCGTCACACGGCGAGCCTCCCGCAGGCAACGGTGGGGGCGCAGCA